>JAEWEX010000373.1 GCA_023389135.1 Pseudomonadota bacterium
GGTCGAGGCCCGGGGCCTCACCGTCATCGGCATGGAGCCGGCCGAGGCCCAGGACTACCTCCAGGGCGAGTTCGACCGCATGGCGGCCGTCGCCAAGGGCGCCGGCATCCGCCTCGACTGAGGCGCGTCGCCTGACGCTCCACACCGGCCGGAGGCGCGCCACGCCCGCGCGCCTCCGGCTTCGCGCCATCCTGGATCGACGCCCCGGCAGGGTGCGATCGCCCCGAAGCGGACCATCGCGTTGAAGCTCGACCCCAAGGAGACCATCGGCGGCCTGCTGCTCGCGGGCGTCGGCGCGTACTTCCTGTTCCACTCCTTCGGCTACGGCGTCGGCACGCCGCGGCGCATGGGCGCGGGGTTCTTCCCCATGGCGCTGGGCGCCACCGCCATCGTCATCGGCGTCCTGATGATCGTGCGCGGCATCGGCCGCCATACGCCGCTGCCGCAGATCGAGTGGCGGCCGGCCATCGCCATCCTGGGCGGCATCGCGCTGTTCGGCCTGATCGTGGCGCGCTTCGGCCTCGTCCCCGCCGTCGCCGCCGCGGCGCTGGCCTCGGCCCTCGGCGACACGGAATCGCGCCCGCTGCCCACCGCCATCCTCGTCGTCGCCGTGGCGCTCGGCGTCTGGCTCATCTTCGTGGTCGGCCTCAGGCTGCCGATCCCTGCGTTCAGGGGGATCGCCTGATGGACCTGTTCACCATCGGCTTCCCGCAGGCGCTGACGCTCGAGAACCTGCTGTTCTGCTTCATCGGCGTGTTCCTGGGCACCTTCGTGGGCGTGCTGCCCGGGATCGGCGCGCTGGCCGCGATCTCGCTGCTGCTGCCGATCACCTACTACATCGACGCCATCCCCGCGATCGTGATGCTGGCCGGCATCTATTACGGCTCGGAATATGGCGGCTCCACCGCCGCCATCCTGCTGCGGCTGCCGGGCACGGCGTCCAGCGCCATCACCTGCATGGACGGCTACCCCATGACCCAGCAGGGCAAGGCCGGGGTCGCGCTGTTCACCACCACCATCGCCTCCTTCGTCGGCGGCAGCATCGGCATCCTGGTGCTGATGTTCCTGATCCCGGTGATCGTGGCGCTGACCATGGAGTTCGGCCCGGCGCAGTACTTCGCCGCCATGCTGTTCGGCCTCGTCGCCTCCGCCACCATCGGCCAGGGCGATCCGCTGAAGAGCATCGCCATGGTGGTGCTCGGCCTGCTGTTCGGCGTCATCGGCGCCGACGTCGACACCGGGACGATCCGCTACACCTTCGGCGTGCTCAGCCTCTATGACGGCATCAGCCTGGTGACGCTGGCCATGGGCCTGTTCGGCGTGTCGGAGCTGATCGCCTCGGTGGTGTCCTCGCGCCATGCGCCGGTGCGCCAGCGCATCTCGTTCCGCTCCATGCTGCCGGACCGCGGCGAGGTGCGCCGCGCCACCGGCGCCACGCTGCGCGGCACCGGGCTCGGCAGCGTGTTCGGCCCGCTGCCGGGGACCGGGCCGATCATGGCCTCGTTCCTGTCCTACGCGCTGGAAAAACGGCTGTCGCGCACGCCCGAGAAGTTCGGCACCGGCGCCATCGAGGGCGTCGCCGCGCCGGAGGCGGCCAACAACGCCACCATCCAGACCGCCTTCGTGCCGACGCTGTCGCTGGGCATTCCCGGCACGCCCACCATGGCGATCATCCTGGGCGCGCTGATGATCCACGGCATCGTGCCGGGGCCGAAGATGATCGAGGGTCACCCGGAGCTGTTCTGGGGGCTGGTGGCGAGCTTCTGGATCGGCAACGTCATGCTGGTGATCCTCAACATCCCGCTGATCGGGCTGTGGGTGCGCCTGCTGCAGATGCCCTACAAGTACCTCTACCCCGTGGTGATCTGCCTGATCTGCGTCGGCACCTACAGCGTCAATCTCAACCTGTTCGACGTGGTGCTGCTGATCGTGTTCGGCTTCATGGGCTACGGCATGCGGCTGCTGGGCTTCGAGCCGGCGCCGCTGCTGATCGGCTTCGTGCTGGGGCCCATGATCGAGGAGCAGTTCCGGCGCGCCATGCTCATGGCGCGCGGCGACTTCACGCGGCTGTTCGACGGCCCCATCGCCACCACGCTGCTGGTCATGTCGCTGCTGCTGGCGCTATGGATCGTCGTTTCCGTGTTCCGGCCGGCGCGCGCGCGCCCATGAATCGTGCCGGCGGCCAATGGCGGCCGCTGCTGCACGCCCACCCCGAAGGGACCTGAAAATGCGCATGAATGCCCCCAATTCCGTGAAGCGCGCCGCCGCCGACGGCACCCGCGTGCGCGGCGTCCACATGACCTTCGCGGCGCCGACCGCCATCGAGATGCTGGCGAGCCTCGACCTCGACTTCGTGTATCTGGACGGCGAGCACGGCGCCTTCGGGCCCCGCGACGTGGAGGCCTGCTGCATCGCCGCCGAGCGCCATGGCATCACCGCCATCGCGCGGGTGCCGGACTGCGCGCCCTCGACCATCACCAACTTCCTCGACCGCGGCGTCCAGGGCCTGGTCGTGCCCCATGTGAACTCGCTGGCGGACGCCGAGCAGGTGGTGGAGGCGGCCTACTACGCGCCGCTTGGGCAGCGCTCCTTCGGCGGCGGCCGGCCGCATTTCGGCATCGGCATCAAGGACAAGCCGGCGCATCTGGCCGAGACCAACCGCGAGACCTCGGTGTGCATCATGATCGAGAGCCGCGGGGCGCTGGACGCTGCCGGCGACATCGCCCGGCTGGAGGGCATCGACTACATGTCGTTCGGCATGAACGATCTCGCCCAGTCGCTGGGCCATGCCGGCCAGCCGGACCATGCCGACGTGGTGGCCGCCGCCGAGGACGCCTCCCGGCGGATCCGAGAGGCCGGCAGCCGCGTGCGCGAGGACTTCATGACGTTCGCCTGGATCAACCAGATCCTCGTCGCCGGCGCCCGTCAGCTGCTCGGCAAGTGAGCGCGGCCATGGCGAGGAACGACGCGGGCATCCGCGACGCCGCGGCGCGCCTGGCCGAGGCGCGGACCGAAGGCCCGCGTCTCGCGGCGCTGGGGGACTGGCGACCGTCCTCCGTCGCGGAAAGCCACGCGGTGCAGGACATGCTGGTCGAGCTGCTGGGCGAGCCGGTGGCGGGCTGGAAGGTGGCGGGCATCGTCCCGGGAGAGGTGACGCGCGGCGCCATCCTCGCCTCGCGCATGCTGGCGAGCCCGGCCCGGATCGCCGCCGCCGACATGCCGCTTCTGGGCATCGAGGCGGAGATCGCGCTGCGCTTCGACACCGCGCTGCCGCCTCGTGCGGCTCCCTA
>JAEWEX010000379.1 GCA_023389135.1 Pseudomonadota bacterium
CCCAGGGGCCTGCCCCCCTCAGCGTGTCGTTCGAGTTTTTCCCGCCCAAGACGGAGGAGATGGAGGCGACGCTCTGGCGTTCCATCCACCGGCTGGCGCCGCTCGGCCCCGCTTTCGTCTCCGTCACATACGGCGCGGGCGGGTCGACCCGCGAGCGCACCCACCAGACGGTCGCCCGCGTGCTGCGCGAGACCGACGTCCGGCCAGCGGCACATCTGACCTGCGTGGCCGCCAGCCGCGCCGAGGTGGACGAGGTGATCCGCGACTATCATGCAGCCGGCGTTCGCCACGTGGTGGCGCTGCGCGGCGACCCGGAGGGCGGCGTGGGCACCGCCTACGAGCCGCACCCCGACGGCTACGCCCAGTCCTGCGACCTGGTGGCCGCGATCCGCCGTGTCGGCGATTTCGAGGTTTCCGTGTCCGGCTATCCGGAAGGGCACCCCGAGAGCCCGTCGGTCGATGCCGACATCGACATGCTGAAGCGCAAGGTCGACGCCGGCGCGACCCGGGCCATCACCCAGTTCTTCTTCGAGAACGATCTGTTCGAGCGTTATGTCGAGCGGGTCCGCAAGGCGGGCATCGACATCCCGGTCGTGCCGGGCATCGTGCCGGTGCACTCCTTCAAGCAGGTCGCGAACTTCGCCGGCCGCGCCGGCGCCAGCGTGCCCGGCTGGCTCGCCGCCCGCTTCGAGGGGCTGGAGAACGACCCCGCCACCCGCCAGCTCGTGGCAGCCGCCGTCGCCGCCGAGCAGGTGCTGGACCTGGTGGACCGCGGCGTGACCGACTTCCACTTCTACACCATGAACCGCGCCGACCTGGTCTACGCCATCTGCCACCTGCTGGGCCTCAGGCCCCGGGCGGAGCGGGAGGCTGCTTGACCCGGAGCAGCGCCGCGCGTGCTTCGAGACGGCCGCCGACGCGGCCTCCCCAGCATGAGGGTCCGGCAGGCCAGGCACGGCGGTTCTCATCCTGAGGACGGCCCAAGGCCCGTCTCGAAGGACGCACGCTGAAACCGCCATCCACAGGCCGACACATCAAGGACATGACATCGATGCCCACGCCCCTCTCCGACACCGAACGCCGCCTGCGCGCGCTGGGCGCGGAGCGCATCCTCGTGCTGGACGGCGCCATGGGCACCATGATTCAGGGTCTGAAGTATTCGGAGCAAGACTATCGGGGAGCGCGGTTTTCCGATTGGGCAAGCGACGTCAAGGGCAACAATGACCTCCTGATCCTGACCCAGCCCGACGCCATGCGCGACATCCACCTGCAGTATTTCCGCGCCGGCGCGGACATCGTGGAGACCAACACCTTCTCCTCGACCACCATCGCCCAGGCCGACTACGGCATGGAGGCGCTGGCGCGCGAGCTGAACCTGGAGGGCGCGCGCCTGGCCCGGCAGGCCGCGGACATCGCCGAGAAGGAGGACGGCCGGCCGCGCTTCGTCGCCGGCGCCATCGGCCCGACCAACCGCACCGCCTCGATCTCGCCCGACGTCAACAATCCGGGCTTCCGCGCCGTCAGCTTCGACGAGCTGCGCATCGCCTATGCCGAAGCGGCCAGCGGCCTCATGGAGGGCGGGGCCGACCTGCTGCTGGTCGAGACCATCTTCGACACGCTGAACGCCAAGGCGGCCATCGTCGCCATCGAGGAGGTGTTCGAGGAGCGCGGCGCCCGCGCGCCGGTCATGATCTCCGGAACCATCACCGACCTCTCGGGTCGCACGCTGTCCGGCCAGACGCCGACCGCCTTCTGGAATTCCATGCGCCATGCGAGGCCCTTCACGGTCGGCCTCAACTGCGCGCTCGGCGCCCGGGAGATGCGGGAACACCTGGCGGAGATCTCGCGCGTCGCCGACACGCTGGTCTGCGCCTATCCCAATGCCGGCCTGCCCAACGAGTTCGGGCTCTACGACGAGAGCCCCGAGGCCATGGCGGCGCTGGTGGGCGAGTTCGCGCAGGCCGGCCTCGTCAACGTCGTCGGCGGTTGCTGCGGCACGACACCCGATCACATCCGCGCCGTGGCGGAGGCCGTCGCCGGCCAGCCGCCGCGGAAGATCCCGGACATCGCGCCGAAGATGCGGCTGTCCGGGCTCGAGCCGTTCGAGCTGGTGGCGTGACGCTCGCAGCATTTCCCCTCTTCCGAAGGGAGAGGGTGCCGCCGGAGGCGGCGGGCGAGGCGCGCAGCCGGCAGGCGCGCGCCTACCGCCGCCCCACTCATCCGGCTGCCTCGCAGCCACCTTCTCCCGCCGGGGGAAGGAATAGGGAGCCTGACGCATGACCTCCGCCGCCTCCAGCTTCGTCAATGTCGGCGAGCGCACCAATGTCACGGGTTCCGCGAAGTTCCGGAAGCTCATCACCGCGGGCGACTACACCGCCGCGCTCGACGTGGCGCGCGAGCAGGTGGAGAACGGCGCCCAGATCCTCGACGTGAACATGGACGAAGGCCTGCTCGACAGCGAGAAGGCCATGACCGACTTCCTCAACCTGATGGCGGCCGAGCCGGACATCGCCCGGGTGCCGGTGATGATCGACAGCTCGAAATGGTCGGTGATCGAGGCCGGCCTGAAATGCGTCCAGGGCAAGTCCATCGTCAACTCGATCTCCATGAAGGAGGGCGAGGACGCCTTCCGCGCGCAGGCCGAGAAGGTGCGCCGCTACGGCGCCGCCGTCGTGGTCATGGCGTTCGACGAGCAGGGCCAGGCCGACACCTTCGCCCGCAAGACCGAGATCTGCGCCCGCGCCTACCGCATCCTGGTCGACGAGGTGGGTTTCCCGCCCGAGGACATCGTGTTCGACCCCAACGTGTTCGCGGTCGCCACCGGCATCGAGGAGCACGACAATTACGGCGTCGACTTCATCGAGGCGACGCGCTGGATCAGGCAGAACCTGCCGCATGCCCACGTCTCCGGCGGCGTGTCGAACCTGTCGTTCTCCTTCCGCGGCAACGAGCCCGTGCGCGCCGCCATGCACTCGGTGTTCCTCTACCACGCCATCCAGGCAGGCATGGATATGGGGATCGTCAATGCCGGCCAGCTCGCCGTCTACGAATCGATCGATCCCGAGCTGCGTGAGGCATGCGAGGACGTGGTTCGCAAT
>JAEWEX010000405.1 GCA_023389135.1 Pseudomonadota bacterium
ATGATCTACTACTATTTCGGCAGCAAGGAGGACCTCTACGTCGCGGCCCTCGAGCGCGCCTATGTGGCCATGCGCGAGAGCGAGACGGCGCTGCGGCTCGACCATCTGGCGCCGCTGGATGCGGTGCTCCGGCTGGTGGAGTTCAAGTTCGACTACTTCGTCGAGAACCGCGACCTCATCAAGCTGCTGAACGGCGAGAACATCCACAACGCCGAGTACCTGCGCCGCTCGACCCGGCTGCGCGAGATGCACGTCTCGCTCAACCAGACCATCGGCCGCATCCTCGACGCCGGCGTCGCAGAGGGCACGATCCGGCCGGGGATCGATCCGATCCAGCTCTACATCTCGATCTCGGCGCTGTCCTACTTCTACTTCTCCAACATCTCGACGCTGTCGACCGCGTTCGACCGCGACCTGATGAAGCCCGCCGCCCTCAAGGCGCGCCGGCAGCACGCCATCGACGTCATCATGGGCTATGTCCGGCCCTCCCCCGACGCCGGACCGGATTGACTCCGACAGCTCCCGCCGCTAGTAACTAACCAGTTACATACGCAGTCCGGAGCGGCCGATGAAGTTCGGGGAGTTTCCAAAGGTCGCGTCGCTGGGCTCGGTCGCGGGCCTGCGCGAACACCTCGCCACGCTCGGCGTCGACCTGCCGGCGGACGACATCGTCTCGGGCGGGCCCGCCGCGCCGCTGGCGCAACCCCTGGAGGTCTGCGGGCTGCACATCGGCAACCGGCTGGCGATCCACCCCATGGAGGGCTGGGACGGCACCGCGGAGGGCGGGCCGTCGGAGCACACCGTGCGGCGCTGGCGCCATTTCGGGCTGTCCGGGGCGAAGCTGATCTGGGGCGGCGAGGCGGTCGCGGTGCGCCATGACGGCCGCGCCAATGCCAGCCAGCTCATGATGACGCCGCAGACCGAGCGCGACATCGCCGGGCTGCGCGAGGCCGCCGTGACGGCCCATCGCGAGGCCACGGGCGACGACGCCGGGCTGGTGATCGGGCTGCAGCTCACCCATTCCGGCCGCTTCGCGCGTCCCAACGGCCGCAAGCTGGAGCCCTCGATCCTCTACCGTCACCCGGTGCTGGACCGGAAGTTCGGCCTCGCCGACGACCAGCCGGTCATGAGCGACGACGACATCGCCCGGCTGCGCGACGACTACGTGACGGCGGCCAGGCGGGCGCAGCGCTGCGGCTTCCAGTTCGTGGACCTGAAGAACAGCCACGGCTATCTCGGCCACGAGTTCCTCAGCGCCAAGACCCGCCCCGGCCGCTATGGCGGCAGCCTGGAGAACCGCGCCCGCTTCCTGGCGGAAGTGGTGGAGGGCATCCGCGCCGAGGCGCCGGGGCTGGTGATCGGGGCGCGGATCAGCGTGTTCGACATGGTGCCGTTCCGCCCCGATCCCGAGACCAGCCGGCCCGGCGCGCTGGGCGCCGGCGTGCCGGACGACTTTTCCGGGATGCTGCCCTACCGCTACGCGTTCGGCGTCGACGAGGCCGACCCGACCCGCATCGACATGACCGAGACCTTCGCGCTGTTCGAGATCCTGCGCGGGCTCGGCGTCACCTTCGTCAACGTCTCCGGCGGCAGCCCCTACTACAACCCGCATCTCACGCGGCCGGCGCTGTATCCGCCATCGGACGGCTATCCGCCGTCCGAGGACCCGCTGGTCGGGGTGGTGCGCCAGATCGAGGCGACCCGCGACCTGAAGCAGCGCTTCCCCGACTTCACCCTGCTCGGCTCGGGCTACACCTACCTGCAGGAGTTCCTGCCCAACGTCGCGCAGGCCGTGGTGGGGCTGGGATGGACCGACCTGGTCGGCATCGGGCGCATGGTGCTGTCCTATCCGGAGCTGCCGCGGGACATCCTCGCCGGCGAAGGATTCCAGAAGAAGCGGCTTTGCCGCACCTTCTCCGACTGCACCACCGCGCCGCGCAACGGGCTCGTCTCCGGCTGCTACCCGCTGGACGCGCTCTACAAGAAGTCGGAGGCCTTCAAGGCGCTCGCCGCCGTGAAGAAGGCGGCCAAGGCCGGCTGACGCCATGGCGGAGCGCACGCGCATCGGGTTCCTGGGGACCGGCATCATGGGCGGCCACATGGCGCGGCGGCTGGCCGCCGCCGGCTTCCGCGTCTCTGCATGGAACCGGACGCGCGCCAGGGCGGACGCGCTGGCCGGGCACGGCGTGACGCTGGCCGACACGGCGGCCCGGGCCGCGAAGGATGCGGATGTCGTCATCGTCATGGTGTCGGACGGCCCGGCCGTGGAGGAGGTGGTGTTCGCCCCTGGCGGCGCGGCATCCGCCATGGCCACCGGCGCGACCCTGGTGGTGATGAGCTCGATCCCGGTGGAGGCGTGCCGCGACCAGGCCGCGCGGCTGGCCCCGGCGGGCATCGGCTATGTGGACGCGCCGGTCTCCGGCGGCGAGGTCGGGGCGCGCGAGGGCACGCTGGCGATCCTCGCGGGCGGGCAGGCCCGGACGGTGACGGCGCTCGCCCCGGTGTTCGCGGCGCTGGGCCGCGCCACGCGGATCGGCGATGTCGGGGCGGGCCAGCTGGCCAAGCTCGCCAACCAGATCATCGTCGGCGGCACCATGGCGGCCGTGGCCGAGGCCATGCACTTCGCCCGCGCCGGCGGGGCCGACGTGGCGGCGCTGAGGGCCGCCCTGATGGGCGGCTTCGGCGGCTCGCGCATCCTCGACATACACGGGGCGCGCATGGCCAGCGGCGACTTCGCGCCGGGCAGCCCGGCGAAATACCAGCTCAAGGACATGGCGACGGCGCTCGCGCTCGCGCAGCGGGAGGGCGTCGGCCTCACCGTGCTGCCGTTCCTTGTCGAGCTGTTCGGCGGCATGATCGCCAATGGCGACGGCGACATCGACGTCTCCGGCGTGATCCGCGAGATCGCGCGCCGCGGCGGCTGAGGGGGAGACAGCGCATGTCCGGCAATATCGGCCTCACCGTCGCGGAGGGCGTCGCGCGCATCCTGATCGACCGCCCCGAGAAGATGAACGCCATCACGCCGGCCATGGCGGCGGCGCTGCGCGACGCCTGCCGCGCGGTGGACGCCGACGACGCCGTGCGCGTCGCGGTGATCGCCGGCGCCGGCGGGCGCGCCTTCTCCGCCGGCAGCGATCTCGACACGCTGGCCGACATGTCGGACCCGTGGGCGTTCCGCAACCGGGTGGAATACGCGACCGTGGTGCGCGACCTGCGCAAGCCCGTGATCGCGGCGCTGCGCGGGTGGGTGCTGGGCGGCGGGCTGGAGATCGCGCTCGCCGCCGACATCCGCGTCGCCGGCGCCAGCGCCCGGCTCGGCGCGCCGGAGGTGGTGCGCGGCTGGCTCGGCGGCGGCGGCGCCTCGCAGATGCTGCCGCGTCTGACCGGCGCCGGCCAGGCCATGAAGCTGCTTCTCACCGGCGAACCGGTGGATGCGGCGGAAGCGCTGCGCATCGGGCTGGTGGAGGAGACGGTGGCCGATGACGCGCTGGAGGCGCGCGTGGACGAGCTGGCGCGCAAGATCGCATCGTTCAGCCCGGTGGCGACCCAGGCCGTGAAGGCCGCCACGCGCGCCGCGCTGTCGATGCCGCTGGCCGCCGGCCTCGCCTACGAGAACGACCTTCACGTCATCTGCATGCAGACCCGCGCCCGCGCCGACGGCATCGCCGCGTTCCAGGCGCGGAAGGGCTGAGACCCGTTAAGCCTGTCCTCAACTTGCCCGGCGCGGTCCGCGGCATTCGCGTAAAATGCCCGTCAAATCCCGGAGCATGACACGCGAGGGCAGCCAGTGTCCGCAGAACGCATCCAGTGGGTCGATGTCGCCAAGGGGCTGTGCATCGTGCTCGTGGTCATGATGCACTCCACCCTCGGCGTCGAGGCGGCCATGGGCCGGCAGGGCTGGATGGGCGCGCTGGTCGCCTTCGCCCAGCCCTGGCGCATCCCGGCCTTCTTCCTGGTCGCGGGCCTGTTCCTGGCGCTCACCATCGACCGGCCGTGGCGGACGTTCCTGGACCGCAAGGTCGTGCACTTCGCCTATTTCTACGTGCTGTGGCTGCTGATCCAGGGCGCGTTCAAATGGCCGGGACTGGCGCTGGCCGAGGGGCCGCAGGCGGTGGTCCACGCCCTCCTGCTGGCGACGGTGGAGCCGTTCGGAACGCTGTGGTTCATCTACCTTCTGCCGGTGTTCTTCCTCACGGCTCGCATGCTGCGCGGGGCGCCGCCGGTCCTGGTCCTCCTGGCGGCCGCCCTGCTGGAAAGCGCGCGCATCCATACCGGCTGGATCGCGGTGGACGAGTTCTGCGCGCGGTTCGTC
>JAEWEX010000034.1 GCA_023389135.1 Pseudomonadota bacterium
GCGGTGATCGGCGTCATCATCGGCGGCGTCGGCACGCTCGCCGGCGCGCTCTACGGCAGCATCATCCTGACCCTGCTGCGCTCCATCGTCGGCAGCTGGACCCAGCACCACCTGATCGTGATCGGGCTCCTGTTCATGGCGGTGGTGATCTTCATGCCGCGCGGCATCATGGGCTTCGTCCGTCCGAAGCTGGAGCGGCTCATCGGCGGGAGGGACAAGGCATGAGCGCGCCCATACTGGAGACCAGGGGGCTCGGCGTGTCGTTCGGCGGCATCCGCGCCGTGGACGACGTCTCCTTCGCCGCCGCACCCAACCGCATCACCACGGTGATCGGCCCCAACGGCGCCGGCAAGTCGACGCTGTTCAACCTGATCTCGGGCTCCATCCGCGCCCATCGCGGCCAGGTGCTGATCGAGGGCGTCGACCGCACCGGCGTCCGGCCCGAAAGGCTGCAGTCGCTTGGCGTCGGACGCTCGTTCCAGATCACCAACCTGTTCTTCGAGCTGACGGTGGCGGAGAACCTGCGCCTCGCCGCGCAGGTGCTGGAGGGCAGGGGGCGGGCCTTCGCGCCGGTCGGGCGCAGCACCGTGGCGCATGCCCGCGTCGCCGAGCTGCTGGACGAGTTCGGCCTGGCCGCCAAGGCCGGCGAGCGCGCGGGCGACCTCTCCCATGGCGAGCAGCGGCGGCTGGAAATCGCGGTCGCGCTGGCCTGCCGCCCGAAAATCCTGCTGCTGGACGAACCCACCCAGGGCATGAGCCACGGCGACACCGCCGACACGGCGAAGCTCATCCGCGGGTTGACCGAGCACGTCACCGTCCTGCTGATCGAGCACGACATCGGTCTCGTCATGGACATCTCCGACCGCATCGTGGTCATGCATCAGGGGCAGAAGCTCGCCGACGGCCTGCCGGCCGAGGTGCGCGCCGACCCGAAGGTGCAGGCCGCCTATTTCGGGCACGCCGCATGATCGAGCTCCGGGAACTCCACACCCATTACGGCCTCAGCCACATCATCCAGGGCGTCAGCCTCACCGCCGCGCCCGGCGAGGTGGTCGGGCTGTTCGGCCGCAACGGCGTCGGCAAGACCACCCTGCTCAAGGCCGTGGCGGGCTGGGTGAAGCCGACCTCCGGCGAAATCCTGCTGGAGGGCCGCCGCATCGACGGCCTCGCTCCCGACGCCATCGCCCGCGCCGGTGTCGGCTTCGTGCCCGAGGACCGTCGCATCTTCCCGGGCCTCACGGTGGAGGAGAACCTCGACCTGGGCCTGCTGCAGCGCCCCTCCATGGGGCGCGCGGAGCAGGCGGCGGCCATGGAGCGCACCTATGCCCGGTTCCCGCGGCTGAAGGAGCGCCGCGGCCAGCTCGGCACCACGCTCTCGGGCGGCGAGCAGCAGATGCTGGCCATCGCCCGCGTGCTGGTGGCCGACCCCGCCGTCATGCTGATCGACGAGCCGACCGAGGGGCTCGCCCCCATGATCGTCGCCGACATCTTCGCCATCGTCCGCGAGCTGAAGGCGGCGGGCAAGGTCGTGCTGCTGGTGGAGCAGAACGTCCACGGCGCCATCGCCGTGTGCGACCGCTTCTACGCCATCGAGCGCGGCCGCGTGATCCGCGAGGGCCGCGCCGACACGCCCGACGCCCGCAAGGAGGTCCTGGAGGCGCTGACGGTGTGACGCCGCCGTCCGCACGTCGGCCGCCCGGCCGCTTGAAACGCGCGGCGCGCAATCCCATTTCGTGACTGTCCGCAGCAAGCCTGCGGACGCTGGCCGGGCGCCTCCGAGAGGGCCCCTACGCAAAGTCGCTTGATGAGGGCTTTGGCATGACGCGACCTGCCGGGCTGTCCAGCCCGTTCCTCCTCGGGTTCGATACGATCGAGCGCGCGCTCGACCGCATTTCCAAGGGCTCCGACGGATACCCGCCCTACAATGTGGAGCGCGTGGCGCCCAGCGGTAACCGCCCCGATGCGATCCGCATCACGCTCGCGGTGGCGGGCTTCTCCCGCGACCAGCTCGACATCACGCTGGAAGAGACCCAGCTCGTGATCCGGGGCCGGCAGAGCGACGACGCCGACCGCATCTACCTCCATCGCGGCATCGCCGCGCGGCAGTTCCAGCGCGTGTTCGTGCTGGCGGAGGGAATGGAGGTGCTGGGAGCCGACCTCGCCAATGGGCTTCTGACCATCGACCTGGTGCGGCCGCAGCCCGAACGGACGGTCCGCTCCATCGATATCAACGTTCGCGGCTGAGCCGGGACGACAGGGAGTACCGAGTATGACGAACCATGAGACCGAACGCCGCAACGTGACCACGGCCGAACTCGCCGCCATCGGCGGTGGCCGCATCGCCTATCTGAAGGCGATGAGCTCCGACGACATCCGCGAGATTTTCCCCAACGCCCCCGAGCTCAGCCCCGGCATGCAGCTGTTCGCGCTGCTGGGCGCCGACGGCACTCCCATCGTGCTGGCCGACAGCCGCGAGGCGGCGCTCGCCAACGCCTGGGAGAACGAACTGGTGACCCTCAGCGTCCATTGAGGGCCCTCGGCGCCGCATGCGCGGGAATGCTCGGTCAGCATTGCGTGACCGAGGCGCGCATGCCGGTGGCCGGACGCCGGAATTCAGGCTGCGTTGGACGACGACGCCGTGGGCTGGGTCAGGAGCGCATGCAGCGCGTCCGCATCGCGGGTCGCCCGCAGCTTCTGGGCGAGCGCGGGGTCGCGCAGCGCCCGGGCCACCCGGGCGAGGGCCTTGAGGTGATCGGCGCCCGCCGCCTCCGGCGCCAGCAGCAGGAACACGAGGTCCACCGGCTGGCCGTCCAGGGCGTCGAAGTCGATCGGCCGGTCCAGCCGCGCGAACAGCCCGATCAGGCGGTCGATGGATGGCAGCTTGCCGTGGGGGATGGCGATTCCCGAGCCGACGCCGGTCGAGCCGAGCCGCTCGCGCTGGAGCAGCGTGTCGAACACGTCACGCTCCGGCAGGCCGCTCAGCGCCGCGGCGCGCTCGGCCAGCTCCTGGATCGCCTGCTTCTTGGAATTGACCTTGAGAGCGGGAATCACCGCCTCCGGGGCCAGAAGATCGTTCAATGGCATCAGCTCAGATTCCGTTGCCGTGCTGCGTCGCCCGGGCTCCGGCCCGTGGGCCGGGGCGGGAGGCCGCCATGATCAGCTCGCATCCTCGGAGGCCGGAGGTTCGATCCAGCCGATATTCCCGTCGCTGCGACGGTAGACGACATTGATCCGGCCGGTGCCGGCATTGCGGAACAGCACGACCGGTGCGCCGGAAAGGTCCAGCTCCATCACCGCCGCGCTCACGGGCATCTGCGACAGCCGGATGGCGCGCTCGGCGATCACCGCGGGGCTGTAGGACGCCCCGAACTCCTGGTGCTCGTTCTCCTCGACCGCATCGGCATCCCCCTCGTCGGCGGGCGGCGACAGCACGTAGCTGGTGGCCGTCGCGGCGGCGCTGTGGCCGAGGTGGTAGTCCTTCAGCCGACGCTTGTAGCGCCTCAGCCGCTTCTCCAGCCGTTCGGCGGCCTGGTCGAAGCTGGCATAGGCGTCCGGGGCGGTCGCGTTGGACTGGAGATCGACGCCGGAATCCAGGTGCAGCGAACAGTCGGCGCGAAAGCCCGCGCCCTCCCGCTCGATGGTCACGTGACCGGAGAATCCGCCGTCGAAATACTTGCTGAGCGCTTCCGCCACCCGGCCCTCGACATGGCCCCGCAGAGCGTCGCCGATATCGAGGTTTTTGCCGGAGACCCGCAACGACATGTCTGGCCTCGCGTTCACTGTCGGGGATGACGGCGTGCCGTCGGCACACCGCGCCTCGCTTCCGCCATCCGGCCTCCGCGACGCTTCCCCCAACCTTCTGAAGACCTACGAGCGCAGGCTCCGGAAGTCAATGCGATGCCGCCCGGCCTGGGGATGACCGCACCGTTCGACCCCCCTGCGGCTCCATGATCCTCTTGGACCTGCGCCGCTGCACGGAGGACGGGATGCCCATCCCCTCGCGGTACTTTGCGACGGTCCGGCGGGCGATGTCGACGCCGTCCGCCTGCAGCCGCTGGACGATGGTGTCGTCCGACAGGACGTCGTCGGCGGGCTCCGCGTCGATCATCCGCCGGATGCGGTGGCGCACGGCCTCCGCCGAGTGCGCCTCGCCGCCGTCGCTGGCGCCGATGGAGGCGGAGAAGAAGTATTTCAGCTCGAACACCCCCCGCGGCGTCGCCAGGTACTTGTTGGAGGTGACGCGCGACACGGTCGATTCGTGCATGCCGATGGCGTCCGCCACGGTGCGCAGGTTCAGCGGCCGCAGATGCGCCACGCCGCGGGCCAGGAAGGCGTCCTGCTGGCGCACGATCTCCCCGGAGACCTTGAGGATGGTGCGCGCCCGCTGCTCCAGGCTGCGCACCAGCCAGTTCGCCGATTGCAGGCACTCCGACAGGTAGCCCTTCTCCTCGGTGGAGCGGACCCGTCCCGAGACCACCTCGAAATAGCTCTGGTTCACCAGCACTCTCGGCAGCGTCTCGCTGTTCAGTTCGACCAGCCAGCCGCCCTCCGCCGCGGGCCTGACGAACGCGTCGGGCACCACGGGCTGCACCGGGGCCGCGCCGAAGCACAGCCCGGGCTTGGGCGTGAGCTGGCGGATCTCGTCGATCATCTCCGCCAGGTCCTCGTCGTCGACGCCGCAGGCGGCCCGCAGCGCCGGGAAATCGCGGCGGGCGAGGCGGTCGAGATTGCCGACCAGCGCCTGCATCGCGGGGTCGAACCGGTTGCGCTCGGCGAGCTGGATGGCGAGGCATTCCGCCAGCGACCGGGCGCCCACGCCAGACGGCTCGAAGCCCTGGATCAATCCGAGAACCCGTTCGACATCGCCGACAGGCGCCGCCAGCCGCTCCGCGACCGTCTCCACGGTCTCCGACAGATAGCCCGCATCGTCGATCAGGCCGATCAGCATCAGTCCGATCAGGCGGTCGCGCGGATCGGTCACCGCGAGGCCGAGCTGGACCTTCAGATGGTCCGCCAGCGTCTCGTCGGACGCGACATAGGCTTCCAGGTCCGGCGCCTCGCCGCCGCCGCCCTGCCATTGCGACGCCTGGCCGCCTGCGCCGGGCGGGGCGTTGCCCACCGGCCGGTCGTCGGGGAAGACGTTCTCCAGATCGGTGCCGAGCCGGTCCTC
>JAEWEX010000095.1 GCA_023389135.1 Pseudomonadota bacterium
GTTGCCGTGCTTGGCCACCGGCACGCCGCACGCCGCGGCGACGATCGCCGCGCAGGTGGAGATGTTGTAGGTGCCGGCGCCGTCGCCGCCGGTGCCGACGATGTCGATGGCGTCGGCCGGCGCCTCGACGCGCAGCATCTTGTCGCGCATCACCGAGACTGCGCCGGCGATCTCGTCCACGGTCTCGCCGCGCACCCTGAGCGCCATCAGGAAGGCGCCGATCTGGGCCGGCGTGGCCTCGCCGGTCATGATGATCTCGAAGGCGGCGCGCGCGTCCTCGCGGCCGAGCGGGCGGCCGTCCGCGACCTTGGCGACGAAGGGCTTGAACCCGTCCATCAGGCCGACGCCCCGGCGGCGGCACCGGCCCGCGCCTTCCAGTCGGCGGCAAGCGCGAGGAAGTTGCGGAAGATCGTGTCGCCATGCTCGGAGGCGATGCTCTCCGGATGGAACTGCACGCCGTGGACCGGATGGTCGCGATGGGCGAGGCCCATGACCAGCCCGTCGCCGGTCTCCGCCGTCACCTCGAGTGCTTCGGGCAGGCTGTCGCGCGCCACCACGAGGGAGTGGTAGCGCGTCGCCTGCACCGGCCCGTTGATGCCGCGGAACACGCTGCGGCCGCCATGGGAGACCGCAGACAGCTTGCCGTGCACCGGCTGGGGCGCGCGCACCACCTCGCCGCCATAGACGTCGCCGATGGCCTGCAGGCCGAGGCAGATGCCGAAGATCGGGATGTCGGCGCCGGCGCGGCGGATCAGCTCGCAGGAGATGCCGGCCTCCTTCGGCGTGCACGGGCCCGGCGAGATGACGATGGCGTCGGGCGGGGAGGCGAGCACCGCGTCCACCGTGGTCTTGTCGTTGCGCACCACCTCCACCGTCGCGCCGAGGCGCGCCACGGCGTGGAACACGTTGAAGGTGAAGCTGTCGTAGTTGTCGATCAGCAGGACGCGGGTCATGCGGTCTCTCCGGCAGCCGGAGAGGTCGCACCGGCGCGCGGCGCGGTCAAGGCGGCGTCCGCGACGATCTCCGGGAACGCGCGGTCGAGCAGATGCCTGCAGCGCAGGGTCAGCGGGATGCCGACCGCCAGCGACAGCAGCGCGCCGCCGGCCACGGCCAGCAGCGCCACCACCAGCATCATCACCCCGATCCACAGCCCGATCATGGCGGCGATGGCCGGATAGATGCCGAGCGACAGCAGGCCGACCACCGGCGGCACGGACTGGGCCCCGCCTTCGGCGGCATCACCCAGCAGCGCCCGGCCCACCAGGACGATGACGACGGCGATGGCGAGCGCGGGCCCGATGCCGGCCGCCAGCGTGCCGGTCATGGAGAAGCCGCGGCGGCCCACGGCGAACAGCCACCAGAACAGGGTCGCGAGGCCGGCATAGACGGCGGCGGCGGCCGCAGCGCCGGATACGCTGGGCGGCAGATTGCCGGCCTGGATGCTGGCCCGGTCGAGCAGCAGCACGATCAGCACGGTCGCGAAGAACCAGGAGGCCAAGAGGTGCCACAGCGCCCCGGCTGCCCCGATCCGCCGGACCTTGCTGCGCAGCACGCGGTCGGCCTCGGTGTCGGGCAGGGCGGCCATGGCGGCGCTCCTATTGCCCGCGTCCGGCGGCGCTGGCGAAGCGGACCGCCTCCTCGGCGGCGCGGAACAGGGCCTTCGCCTTGTTGACGCATTCCGCATGCTCGCTCTCGGGCACGGAGTCCGCGACGATGCCGGCGCCGGCCTGCACGTACATGGTGCCGTCCTTGACCACGGAGGTCCTGAGCGCGATGCAGGTGTCCATCTCGCCATTGGCGCCGAAATAGCCGACGCAGCCGGCATAGACCCCGCGCTTCTCCTTCTCCAGCTCGTCGATGATCTCCATGGCCCGCACCTTGGGCGCGCCGGAGACGGTGCCGGCGGGGAAGCCCGCCGCCAGCGCGTCCAGCGCGTCGTGGGGCGCGGCGATGCGGCCCTCCACATTGGAGACGATGTGGATGACGTGGCTGTAGTGCTCCAGGAAGAAGCGGTCGGTGACCTCCACCGTCCCGACCTCGGCCACCCGGCCGACATCGTTGCGGCCGAGGTCGAGCAGCATCAGGTGCTCGGCCCGCTCCTTGGGATCGGCCAGCAGCTCCTCGCCGAGCCGGCGATCCTCCGCCGGGGTCGCGCCGCGCGGGCGGGTCCCGGCGATGGGCCGGATCGTGACCTTGCCGTCGCGCAGCCGCACCAGGATCTCGGGGCTGGAACAGACGATCTGGAAGCCGCCGAAGTCGAGATAGACGAGGAACGGCGCGGGATTGACCCGGCGCAGCGCCCGGTAGAGCGAGAAGGCGGGCAGCGCGAACGGCGTCGAGAAGCGCTGCGACAGCACGATCTGGAAGGCGTCGCCCGCGGCGATGTACTCCTTCGCCCGCGCCACCATGGCCATGTAGTCCGCGGGCGTGGTGTTGGAGCGCGCCGGCGCCACCGGGGCCGCCCCGGGCGCCGCGTCCGCCGTGGGAAGGGGCCGCTCCAGCGCCTCAACGACCTCGGTCAGCCGGTCCACGGCGCGGGCATGCGCCGCCTCGGCCGTCATCCCGGGCGAGGGCCTGACCGGCGTGACGACGGTGATCTGGTCGCGCACCGCGTCGAAGATCAGCATGATGGTCGGGCGGATCATGATGGCGTCGGGGACGCCGATGGGATCGGGATTGGGCTGCGGCAGGTCCTCCATGCGGCGGACCATGTCGTAGCCGAGATAGCCGAAGATGCCGGCGGCCATGGGGGGCAGGCCTTCGGGCATCTCGATGCGCGAATCCTCGATCAGCGCCCGCAGCGCCTCCAGCGGCCGGCCCTCGCAGGGCGAGAACGCGTCCGGTTCCGCGAGCGCGCGGCGGTTGATCTCGCTGGTCTCGCCCCGGCTGCGCCAGATCACGTCGGGCGCGAAGCCGATCATGGAATAGCGGCCGCGCGTGGCGCCGCCCTCGACCGATTCCAGCAGGAACGCATTGGCCCGCCCGCCGCCGACCTTCAGGAAGGCGGACACCGGCGTCTCCAGGTCGGAGACCATGGTGGTCCAAACGACCTGCGGCCGGCCCTCCGCGTGGCGCGCGGCGAAGGCCTCGGGCGACGGCTCGAACTGCATGGGAACCGGCTCAGTTGACCTCGCCGCCGGAGACGGTGGCGAGCGTTGCCTCGTTGATGGTGGCGCCGTAGCGCGACTGCAGCGCCACCACGTACTGGGTGGCGATGTCGGCCTCGACCGCGGCGGCGAAGCGCTGCACCAGATCCGGGTCGGCCTGCTCGAACGCCGGCACCTCCGACTGGCGCACCTGGAACACGATGCGGGTGTTCTCCTCCGGGCCGGCGGCGCTGCCGTAGCCCTGCACCGGCGTCGCGAACACCTCGCGGCCGGCGGCGCGGCCGAGGATCGGCGAGCCCCGCTCGCGGGTGATGCCGTCGGCGGTCAGCACCGTGGAGCCGGTCTCCTGCGCCACCGCCTCCAGCGAGCCGCCGCCGCGAAGCTGCGCCAGCACCGCGTCCACGCGCTCGGTCATGAGGCGGTCGATCTCCTCGGCGCGCCATGCGGCCTCGACCCGGGAGCGGGCCTCCTCGAAGGTGCGCTCGCGCGCCGGCTCGATGTCGGTCACCTCGTAGAACACATAGCCGTCGGCCCCGACGCGGACCGGGTTGGTCTCCACGCCGACATCGGCCTCGAATGCATCGCCGACGAGGTCGCCGCCGCCGGGCAGGTCGGCGACCGGGCTGCCGTCGCGGCCGTTGCCCTCAGCATCGATGGCCTCGACGGTGCGCGTCGGCACGCCGATCTTGGCCGAAATCTCCGCCAGCGTCATGCCGCCGGCGCGGTCGTCCTCGACCGCGTCGTGCTGGTCGATGATTGTGCGGCGCGCCTGCTCGGAGGCCATCTGCTGCGCCAGTTCCTCTCGCACCTCGTCGAACGCGCGCGCCGCCTCGGGCTCGATGGCGCGCACACGCACCAGCGCGGGGCCGAAGGTGCCCTCCACCGGCGCGCTGACCTCGCCCTCGCCGAGCGCGAAGGCGGCGTCGCGCACGGCCTGGTCGATCACCTGGCCGGCCGTCAGCGTGCCCAGCGAGACGCCCTCGGGCGTCTGGCCCTGCTCGGTGACGAGCTGGTCGAAGGTCTTGCCCTCGCCGAGGCTGGCGCGCGCGGCGGCGGCGGCCTCGGTGGACGGGAAGCGAAGCTGGTCGATGGCGCGCCGCTCCGGGGTGGTGAACTCGTCCTGGCGCTCGTCGTAGCGTGCGCGCAGGTCCGCCTCGGCGATGGCGGCTGGATCGGCCAGGGCCTCGGGCGTCAGCGCCAGCACCGTGAGCGCACGGTATTCCGGCGCGCGGAACGCGGCCTTGCGCTCCTCGAAGTAGCTGCGCAGTTCCTCCTCCGCAGGCGTGGCGACGGCGCCGAGATCGTCGGCGCGCACCACCACGTAGCCGACCGCGCGGCGCTCGTTGGAGTAGCGGTGCGCGGCCTCCAGCACCGGGACGGGGGCTGCGACCCCTCCGGCCAGGCCCTGGACGATCTGCTGGCGGGCGATGAAGCGCCGCTGGCGCTCCACCAGCCCCGCCTCGGTCAGGCCGCTGGCGCGCAGGATCTGGTCGAAGCGGAAGCGGTCGAACGTGCCGCCGGGGCCCTGGAACATGGGGTCCTGCCGGATGCTGTCGGCGATCAGGTCGTCGCCCGCGCCGAGGCCCATCTCGGCGGCGCGCTCGTCCAGCGCGGATTCCGCCAGCATCTCGCCGAGCACGCGGCGGTCGATGCCCAGCATGCGCGCCTGCGCCGGCGTCAGGATGCGGCCGACCTGGCGGCTCAGATTCTGCAGCTCGATGGTGAGCGCGTTCCGGTATTCCTCCACGCCGATGTCGCGGCTGCCCACCGAGGCGACGTTCTGGGCCGTGGTGGTGCGGAAGATGTCGCCGATGCCCCAGACGGAAAAGCTCAGGACGAGCAGCCCGAGCAGCACCTTGGCGACGATGCCGGCCGTCTTGGAACGCATCTGTTGCAGCATTTTGGAGGCGACCTCGATGTCCGAACGCGCGAAAGCCGCGCGGCCGGGCCGCGCAAGGCGGCGGATCATAGGGGGCG
>JAEWEX010000134.1 GCA_023389135.1 Pseudomonadota bacterium
CCACCCAGCTCCGCAACCAGAACCCGCTGGAGCCGCTGGACACCAACCAGTTCACGCAGCAACTGGTGCAGTTCGCCGGGGTCGAGCAGCAGATCCGCACCAATGAGGGCCTCGACGCGCTGATCTCGCTGTCGCAGTCCGGCCGGGTCTCCAACGCGGTGGCGTTCCTCGGGGCGGAGGTCGTCGCGGAAGGCGCCGCCACATATTTCGACGGCGACAATGCCGAATGGCTGATCTCGACCCAGAAGCCGGCGAGCCAGGCCAAGGTCGAGGTCCGCGACGTCAACGGCAACGTCATCGCCGTGGAGGAGATCCTGCTCACCGGCACCTCCAGCAAGTTCTCCTGGGACGGCCGCAGCTCCACCGGCGCCATGTCCGCCGCCGGGGCCTACTCGCTCAACGTCCAGGCCTTCGACGCCGAGGGCGAGCCGGTGGCCGCCAGGACCGACATCACCGGGGTCGTCGACGGCATCGACCTGTCCGGCGACGAGCCGGTGCTGAGGATCGGCGACCTCCTCGTGCCGATGCGGCTGGTGAAATCCGTCGTCAGGGGGTCGTGACCGCCGCGCATGCCGGCGGGGCTGGCACTGGCGGGCCATGGCGACTATGTTGCGGCGGTTCGAACGCGAAGAAGATGAACGGGACATGATCCGTCCGCCATGCGGCCGGCATGGGCCCCTGGACCTTGATGAACGCTGACCTGGCCCTCGCCGGAGACCCGGCCTCCACGCGCGTCGTCGTCGCCATGTCCGGCGGCGTCGACAGCTCCGTCGTGGCCGCCCTGCTGAAGCGCGCGGGCTATGACGTGGTGGGCGTCACGCTCCAGCTCTACGACCAGGGCGCCGCCGCCCGTCGCAAGGGCGCCTGCTGCGCCGGGCGCGACGTGGACGATGCGCGCGCGGTCGCGCAGCGGATCGGCATCCCGCACTACGTGCTGGACTACGAGAGCCGGTTCCGCGCCGCGGTGATCGACCGCTTCGCGGCGAGCTACGCCGCCGGCGAGACGCCGATCCCCTGCGTCGACTGCAACCAGAAGATCAAGTTCGTCGACCTGATGGAAACCGCGCGCGATCTCGGCGCCGCGGCGCTGGCGACCGGCCATTACGTGGCGAGCCGGGCGCTGCCCGGCGGCGGCCGCGGCCTGTTCCGCGCGGCCGACGCGGCGCGCGACCAGAGCTACTTCCTCTATGGCACCACGCGGGCCCAGCTCGACATGCTGCGCTTTCCGCTGGGCGCGCTGCCGAAGGCCGCGACGCGCGACCTCGCGCGCGAATACGGCCTGGCCGTCGCCGACAAGCCCGACAGCCAGGACATCTGCTTCGTCCCCTCCGGCCGCTATTCCGATATCGTCGCCCGGCTCAGGCCCGAGGCCGGGGAGGCGGGCGACATCGTCGACGGGACGGGCCGCGTGCTCGGCCGCCACGACGGCATCATGCGCTTCACGGTGGGGCAGCGCCGCGGCCTGGGCATCGCCGCGGGCGAGCCGCTGCACGTGCTGCGCATCGACGCCGCCCGCCGCCAGGTGGTGGTCGGCCCCCGCGAGGCGCTGGCGGTGCGGCGCATCGCCATGCGCGACGTCAACTGGATCGGCGACGGCGAGCTGTCCGACCTGCCGGATGCGGGGATCGAGGTCGCCGTCCGCGTGCGCTCCGCCCGTCCGCCGCGGCCCGCGCTGCTGCGGCACGGGCCCGACGGGCCGGTGGTGGAACTGCACGGCCACGAGGAGGGCGTGTCCCCGGGACAGGCCTGCGTCTTCTACGAGAACGACGGCGACCACGCGCGCGTGCTCGGCGGAGGGATCATTACGGCGGCGGCCGGCGTTACACCGGCGCGGGCGCCGGACCGCGCCTTTGCCTGACACCGCAAACGGGGGGAACCAGACCGTGCCGCAATCGCGCCTGAAGCATGCCGTGTCGGGCGATCTCGACGACATGACGGTGAAGAGCGCCTACAAGCGCTGGGCACCCGTCTACGACGTCGTGTTCGGCGGCATCTTCGACATCGGCCGCGCGCGGGCCATCGAGGCGGTCAACCGCCATTCCGGACATGTGCTGGAGGTCGGTGTCGGAACCGGTATCGCGCTGCCGCACATCGACCGGCGCATCGAGGTCACCGGCATCGACCTGTCCCACGACATGCTGGTGCGCGCCAATGAGCGGATCGCGCGCGACCGGCTCCACAACGTCACCGGCCTGTCGGTGATGGATGCCTCGCGCATGGCCTTCGCCGACGACAGCTTCGACGCCGCGGTCGCCATGTATCTCATCACCACGGTTCCGGATCCGGAGGGCGTGCTGGCGGAGATGGAGCGGGTGGTGAGGCCCGGCGGCGAGGTCATACTGGTCAACCATTTCGGCGCCGAGAAGGGCCCGCGCGCCGCGGTGGAGCGCATCATGGCCCGGCGCTCGCGCTCGCTGGGATGGCGGCCCGACTTCCCCATCGGCCGCGTGCTGGGGCGGCCGGGACTGGCGCTTGCCGAACGGCTGACCATCGGCCCCATGGGCGTCTACACCCTGCTGCGCTTCATCAAGCGCGGGCCCGAGGCCGCGACCTCCGCGGGCGCGCCGGCGCCGGCGGTGGCGGCATCCCCCGAGGCCGCGCCCGCATCGCCTTGACACCGCAAGCCGCGGCTCCTTATATCCGCCGCGTCCCGCGGGACGCGCGTGGCGGAGTAGCTCAGCTGGTTAGAGCAGCGGAATCATAATCCGCGTGTCGGGGGTTCGAGTCCCTCCTCCGCTACCACATCCAGATGTCCTCCCCTTCGCTTGTTTCGGGCGTGCCGGACCAAGCGCTCACGAAGCAGCTCACCGAACAAAATCCGGTTTCAAACGAGGCCGGACCATCGAGCAGAGCGCGACCGCCAAGGGCCAGCCGGTCGGGCGCGGCGGACACACGGGCATCGCCGTGCTGCGCCACCGGCTGCGCGTGCATATGGAGGGCATCGCGGCCCGCGTCGGCGCGGGGCCGCTCAACGCGCTGCGCGCGGACATCCTGCGACACGCGGTCGGCAAGACGGCGCTGGAGCCCGGGCTGTTCATGCTCACCGTGCCGACCGGCGGGGGCAAGACGCTGGCCTCGCTGTCCTTCGCGCTGGAGCACGCCGTGCGCCACGGCCTCGACCGCGTGATCTATGTCATCCCCTACACGGGAGTGCGGATCGAGCGCGGATCGAAACCGGCTCAACCCGGCGTCCGAAGTCGCCAGCGCGGTCGCTCCTCACGGGAGCGCGGATCGAAACCTTCATCCGTCAACGGCCCGAGCGCGGGCACGTGGTTGCAGCCCTGGTGCGCGGCGCGCAAGAATGGCGATGCACGGTCATGACACTTCGCTCCGGAGCCGTGAGTGTTCAGGCGACGGCGTTCAGAGACGACCCGGCCGGCCGCAGGATTGGATCGGGCCGATTGGGCGGATATCGCATTTGCCCTTGCCCGGCCGGTCTGCGCGGCGTTCGGCGCCGGGCGCCTGCGGGAACTGATGCCCGCCTTCTCCGCGCCCGGCCGCGAGGCCCG
>JAEWEX010000419.1 GCA_023389135.1 Pseudomonadota bacterium
CCCCGGAGCGCTTCAGCAGCGCCTGGACGTCCGGAAGGATCGACGGCGCGTTCCAGTTGCCCTCCACCACGAAGGGAAGCGCGAAGGTGCTGTCCGTCGCCGTCCTGACCGCGGTGCCCAGCAGCGACATGCGCCGCTCCACCACATTGGCGGCGCCGGCCAGCGTCACCCGAACGCCGGGGCCCTCCAGCAGCGCATCCCGCAGGCGACCCTCGCCGTCCTTGATCTCGACCGCCGCCGTCATGGTGTCGAACACGGTCCGGCCGCTGCGGCCGAGCTGAATGGCGAGCGGCGATTGCTCCAGCCGGCGCAGCTGCTCGGCAAGGTCGATCCCGCCCAGCACGCCCTCGCGCACCTCGACAGCAATCCTGCCGCCGAGGCTGCGCACCGCATCCGCCGGAGAGCCGCCGCGGGCGGTCAGCCGGGCGGACGCGTCGAGCCGTCCGTCGAGCCGCGAGCGGCTGCCGATCACCGTCATGGCCTGCCGTGCATCCAGCGCGGATGCGTCCAGATGCAGGACGATGTCCACCGCATCGGTGCGCGGGGTCGCCGACAGGTGGGCGTCGATGATGCCGCCGAGCGCCTCGGCCCTGCCGATTTCCACGGTCAGCGTGCCGTCGCGGATGCCGATCACGGAGGCCACCTCGTCGGCCCCGCCGCCACCCATCTCGACCCGTTCCGCCGAGATCCTCAGGTCGGCATCGAACCCCGACAGCAGCCCGGAACCGAACGGGACCTGGCTCCAGCGCTGCTGCGTGCCGCGATACCGCGCGAGGATGGCCGTGACCGGCGCCAGGTCCACCAGCTCGGCGGCGAGCGTGCCCTGCAGCAGCGGCCGGTCGCCGGTCTCGATCCAGTTCACCGCACCGTGGGCCCCGGATCGCCCGATTGCGAGGTCCAGGTCGCCGAGCGCGGTGCGCCCGTCGCGGCGGTCGAGCGTGGCGGTGAGCCTCATGGGGCCGCTCGGCCACGGCTTAG
This sequence comes from Pseudomonadota bacterium, assembly GCA_023389135.1. Classification (GTDB taxonomy): domain Bacteria; phylum Pseudomonadota; class Alphaproteobacteria; order Rhizobiales; family Methylopilaceae; genus Agaricicola. Next base: position 979 of record JAEWEX010000419.1, read on the forward strand.
GGTCCCAGCCGCCGGTCAGCCACAGCGCCAGCCGCTCGGCGGCGGCGGCGCGCACCGAGACGTCGCCGGCGATCCTGATGTCGCCGATGCCGCTGGCCTGGCCCTTGACCTCGATGCTCGAATTGACCGCCTCGGCGCGCGCGGTGACGGAAGTGGTCTCGCCGGCCGCCAGTCGCCTGATGTCGCCGACATCGAGCTGTACGGACGCCGGCTCTCCCCGCCAGCGGAACCGCGCATTGGCCTTTGAGTGGCCGTCCCGGGCAAACGAGACCGTCGCGTCCAGTTCGCCCAGCACGGCGCGGGCGCTGGTGGCGGCATCGGTGTAGACCACCGTGCCGCGCCTGATCCGGACCGGTCCGACCCGCTCTCCGCCCGCCAGCGCCGCGATCAGCCGCGTTCCGGCCGCGGCCCAGTTCCGGTGACCCTCGGCGTCGCGCGCGATGCGCATCTCCGCCCCGCGCAGCACGATCTCGCCCGGCACGGCGCGCCCCGTCAGCAACGGCAGGATGCGCAGGTCGGCCTTGATCTCCGTCGCCTTCACGATCGGCTCAGCGCCGTCCTCCCCGAGACGGGCGGCGGCGATGGTCACCGAGGGCGACGGCACGAGCGTGAGGCGCGCCTCGCCGTCCCAGTCGAGCGTCAGCCCGGTGGACGCCGACAGCGAGCGCGCCACGGCCTCGGCAAACGCCGCCGCCGGGATCGCGCGGGGCGCCAGCGCCAGGGCTCCGATGACGGCTGCGACGCAGACGGCCGCAATCAGGAAACGCTTCATGAGCTCCGGTCGGCGCGATGCGCCGGTCCTTGTTCGCGGTGGACTATAGGGGGCGAACCGCCTGTCGCCAAAATCCCGCCCTTGAGCCTGCCGTCGCGGCGTATATCGTGCCGGCGCCGAACAGCCGAGGACCACGCATGACCGATCAGCCGCTCTGGACGCCCCGCCCCGACCGTCTCGCCGAGACCCAGATCGAGGCCTTCCGCCGCAAGGCCGAGGCGGCATCGGGACGGTCGCTGCCGGGATACGCCGCGTTGCATGCGTGGTCGGTCGAGGACCGCGAGGGGTTCTGGAGCCTGGTCTGGGACGCCGCCGGCATCATCGGCGACAAGGGCGAGACGGTGCTTGAGGCCGACACAATGCCCGGCGCGCGCTTCTTCCCGGAGGCGCGGCTCAACTTCGCCGAGAACCTGCTGCGCGGCGCCGGACCCGGCGAGGCGATCGTGTTCTGGGGCGAGGACCGGGTGAAGCGGACGCTGTCCTGGGACGAACTGCGCGCCATGGTCTCTCGCCTGCAGCAGGCGCTCGTCGCCGCGGGCGTGGGCCCGGGCGACCGGGTCGCGGGCATGATGCCCAATATGCCCGAGACGGTCGCCATCATGCTGGCCGCGGCCTCCATCGGCGCGGTGTGGTCGTCCTGCTCGCCCGACTTCGGCGAGCGCGGCGTCCTCGACCGATTCGGCCAGATCGAGCCGAAGGTGTTCTTCTGCGTCGACGGCTACTGGTATGGCGGCAAGCGCATCGACGTGGCGTCCAGGCTCGGCCCCATCGCGGCGGGGCTCGAAAGTGCGGCCAAGGTGGTCGTGGTGGACTATCTCGGCGGCGCGCAGGGCGTCGCCGCCGGCATCGACCGGGGCATGACGCTGGACACCTTCATCGCGCCGCACGCAGGGCGGGAGGTGACCTTCGAGCGCCTGCCCTTCGCCCATCCGCTCTACATCCTGTTCTCGTCGGGCACCACGGGCGTGCCCAAATGCATCGTCCACTCGGCCGGCGGCACCCTGATCCAGCACCTCAAGGAGCACCGCCTGCAATGCGACGTGCGGCCGGGCGACCGCGCGTTCTACTTCACCACCTGCGGCTGGATGATGTGGAACTGGCTGGTCTCCGCGCTCGGCGTCGGCGCGACGCTGGTGCTCTATGACGGATCGCCCTTCCATCCCGGCCCGCACATCCTGTTCGATCTGGCCGACGAGGCCGGCGTCACGCTGTTCGGAACGTCCGCGAAATACATGGACGGGCTGAAGAAGGCAGGGGTGAGGCCGCGCGACACCCACGACCTGTCCACCGTGCGCCTGGTCACCTCCACGGGCTCGCCGCTGGCGCCGGAGAGCTTCGACTACGTCTACGACGCGGTGTTCCCGGACGCGCAGCTCGCCTCGATCTCGGGCGGCACCGACATCGT
>JAEWEX010000188.1 GCA_023389135.1 Pseudomonadota bacterium
GGCCCAGAAGGCGCGGCGTCCAGCCCGTCGGGATGCGGCTCGTCGCCCAGAAGAAGACGAAGCCCACGGCCCAGACCAACCCGACCACGCGGCCCAGCAGGCGGTGGCCCCATTCCCACCAGTAGATGAACTGGAACTCCGCGAGGCTCATGCCCTTGTTGAGGAGCTCGTATTGCGAGATCTGGCGGTAGCGCTCGAACTCCGCGGCCCAGGCCTGCGCCGACAGCGGCGGCAGCGCGCCGGTCACCGGCCGCCACTCGGTGATGGACAGGCCGGAGCCGGTCAGCCGCGTCGCGCCGCCCACCATGATCATGGCGAACACCAGCACCACGACCGCCCACAGCCAGAGCCGCACGGGCCGCAGGCGGTCGGCGGAAAGGCGCTCGGGTCTGGGCGGGGGCTGCGTCGTCATCGCCGGTTGATGTCTCGCTCGCCGGGACACATAAACGCCGCCGCGGCGGGCGTCCACGGGACCGAACGCCGCGCCGCCAACGCCCGGGAACCACGCCCATGCCCCCTCGCCTGCGCAAGCTCGTCGGAACCGTCGCCCTGGTGACGCTGGTGGTGGTGTGGGCCCTGTTCTTCATGGGCCTGGCCCAGGGCCGCATCCAGGATGCCGGGCGGATCTGGCAGCTCGCCTATTACGTGGTGGCGGGCATGGGCTGGGTGCTGCCCGCCATGCTGATCATCCGCTGGATGGAACGCCCGGCCCGCAACGGCTGAGGCGCGGGCCGGAAGGCGCGGCCCCTACCACCTGAGCCTGACGCCGCCATGGCCGCGGAAGGTGGACGAGCCGCCGTCCAGCCCGTGATCGTAGCTGGCCTGGCCGAACAGCGCCGCGCCCTGGCCGAGCGACACCTCGCCGCCGGCGCTGACCTCGATCCAGGCCGTGTCCGCGTCGGCGTCCATGCGCAGGCCCTGCACCACGGCGCCGCCCTCGCCCATCAGCTCTCCGGCGACGGCCACGCCGCCGTGCAGGCGGACGCCGTCCATGGCCAGAACCGCCCGCGCACCGGCGCGCGCCACCAGTGAATCCGTGTCCTCGAAATCGGCATCGAGGTCGTACGGATCGCGGACGCGGCCGAATTCGATGGACTGGAACGCCAGTTGCGCCCACGGCACCAGCGACACCGTCTGGGACATGGCGATGCTGGTGCCGGCCTCGACCGACAGGGCATAGCTGTCGGTGTCGAAGCGCGAGCGGCCGATGCCCCCGGGCGTCATCTCCCAATGGCCGAAGCCGTATTGCGCGACCGCCTCGGCATAGCTGCCGCCGTCGCTCCAGTTGGCATAGAGCCCGACCATGCCGACATCGCCGGTGAGGTCGGCCCTGCCGACATTGGTGGCGACATCGCCGTCGAGCCGGCCGTAGCCCGCCATGACGCCGGTGCGGAAACCCGTCTCCGTGCCGAACAGGTCGATGCCGCCCTGGCCCAGCCACAGCGTGTGGTCGAGCCCGCCGTCGCCGCCGTCCGTGCCTGCGCCCACGACGCGGGCCCAGGCCCGGTCGACCGGCGCCTCGCCGATCAGGCCATCGAGGCCCCGCCGCTCGACATAGTTTCCGATCATGGCGGTCCCGACCTGACGCGCAGCCTGGGTCGCGCCCGCATAGCCGAACAGCTCGGCCGCGATCTCGCCCTGGGCGAGGCCGACATAGGTGATGGGGTCGTCTACCCCGTTGCCCGCGAAGAACGTGCCGTCGAAATCGGTGCTCGTGGCGGTGACCAGCTCGATCTCGTGGCCGCCCTGGACCACGCGGTTGCCCAGCACGAAGCTGCCCTGGTTGTCGCCGATCTCGACCAGGCGGATGTCCTCCAGGTCGCCGATGGTGCTGCCGCCGCCGGCGGGCGTGGTCGGCGCGCCGCCGCTGTTGGGGCGGTAGAGGTAGATCGTGGTCTGGCCGCTGGCTTCGCCGCTGATGCGGAGCCGGTCGTAGTCGGTGCCGGCGACAGGGCTGGACGCTGCAAGATCGACCTCGAACCTGCCCGCGCCCAGATCGTCGCCGATGTTCGGGCCGGCTGCGTAGTTGCCGTCGATGTCGAAGATGCCCACCGACTGGCCGGGACTGAGGACGCCGGCGTTGAACACGTCGCCCTCCACCGTGCCGTTGCCGCCGAAGGTGCCGCCCGGCTCCACGAAGACGCCGTTCAGGGCCTGGAGCGTGACGTCGTTGCCCACGAGCAGCGTGCCGCCCTCGACATTGGCCAGGTCGACCTCGTAGGTCTGCGGGCTCGAATTCGTGCCGAGCAGCAGCGTGCCCATGCCGGTCTTTTCGAGCTCCCCCTCGCCGCCGAAGCCGCCGGTCAGTTCGGTGTGCTCGCCGAAGGTGGAATCGAAGGTGATCTCGCCATCCAGCAAGATGGAGTTGCCGATGGCCTCCACGCCGTTGATGAAGGTCAGCGTCGTCCCGTCGGCCATCAGCAGGTTGCCGGTGCCGAGCGCCAGTTCGTGGCCGAGGGCCAGTTCGCCCTCGCTCAGCCAGGTCTCGCCGGTGAAATTCTCGCTGTTTCCGGTCAGGATCAGCGTTCCGCTCCCGGTCTTTGCCAGTCCGCCTCCGCCCTGGAGCGACCCGGCGTAGGATCCCGCCCCGACAGTCAGGATCGTGGAGCTGCCGCCGCCCATGTCGATGGCGCCGCCGGTGCCGTAGAGCAGGCTCATGGCAAGCTCGCCATTGCTGGCCACGTCGAGCAGGCCGCCATTGATGGTATAGGCCGTGTCGTCGACGAAGGCGCCCGCAGTGAGCGCACTCAGCACCCCGTCTTCCAGGACGGTGCCGCCGGTGTAGGCGTTGCCCGCATTGCCGAGCCTGAGTTCGCCATCGCCGGTCTTGCGAAGGGCGCCGGCGCCGGTCAGCGCCCCTCTCCACAGGGCGTCGAAGCCGTTGGTGTCGATCGTGGATGTGGTGCCGGCCTGCAGCTCGGCATCGACCAACGTGTCTAGGTCGGAGCCGATCACCTTGACCGTGCCGCCGCCGAGATTGAACGCGTAGCTGCCGTCGCTCCCGGTGTAGAGCCCGTTGAGGCTGTTTCCGCCGATCTCCAGCGCGCCGCCGTCGAGGTTGTAGACGCCCGCGCCGAAGCCGCCGAGATAGAGCTGCGACTGCCCGTCGATGCGCAGGATGCCGCCGGTCTGGTTGACGGTGCCGTCGCTGTCGGGCTGCGCCCCGGCATCGCGGTCGCCGATGACCATGAAGCTCGTGCTGCCGGTGCCCGTCAGCTCCACCAGCGCCGTGCCGCCGATGTTCAGCACACCGGTGCTCTTGGCATTGTTGCCCGCATTGCGACCCACCGTGTGGCTGCCGCCGGTCATCAGCAGCTCGCCGCCGGTGATGGTGTAGGTGCCGGTGCCGCCCTGGTTGCCGATGTTGAGGTAGGGGCAGCGGTCGTCGTCGTCGCAGGTGGGCGACAGCCTGACGGTGCCGCCGGTCTGCTGTACGAGGCCGGTGCCGCCGAAGTCGCCGACCCGCAGGCCGACATTGACGTCGAACTCGCCGCCGGTGACGTAGAGCGTGCCGTCAGCCCCGGCGCCGCTGCCGACCGCGAGGTTCGACCAGGCGGTCTCGCCCGAGCTCTGGGTCATGGAGCCGGCGAAGATGTAGCCCTCGCCCCGGTCCATGGTCGAGTTGTCGATCACCATGTCGCCGGCGCCGGCCTTGATGAAGCGGCCGTAGCCGCTCTCGTAGCTCCAGATGTCGGATTCGATGGTGCCGGAGAAGGCGAAGCTCTCGCCCTCGGGGTAGACCGACGTCAGCCAGGCGGAGCCCAGCCAGACCTGGGCGTTCTCGGGCAGTGGGCCGGTGGTTTCCTGGGCGCCGGGATCGAGCGACCTGAGATCGATGTCCTGCGCCGCCGCCGCGGACGAAGCCGCCATCGCAAGCACCAGGACGCTGGAGCCGGACCAGAGCCCGACCCGGCGATTACGCAAACGACGATGCATCTTGATACTCCCCGAGCCCCGTCTACAGCCCAGAGTTTAATGGACAAATAAATTCCTGCAATCTTCGCGGGAAAGGGGCCGGATCGGGGCCCGCGCAACAGTGCGGGTGCTTGAGCCGGCGCTGCCTCCACGCCCGTTGCTGAAGCAATGGCCGCCCGATCCATGACAGGAAAAGTAACCATGGTTCCAGGCCACGGGACGGATACTGCCGCCTGTTTGGCACCGGCCATCCGTCCACCGGCTGTCCCACGGCCCAGCCAAGGACAACGGTCATGCAGACCACCTCCCTCCTTCCCCGGCAGGGTCGGCACCCGAAGGTCTGGCCTACCTCACTCACCTTGCCGTAACGGACGATTGGCGGCGTGACCCCGGCGCTCTGTCGATCACCGATTGCTCACCGGGAATCTGAGCCGATCTCAGCCGCCACTATCCCGGCACCACTCGCCTAGGCGTGCTATCCCGATTTGGCCATCCCTGCTGCCCGCCGCACCGCATATGCAGATGCCCAGACTGGCGCACGGTCTCTGAAGGCGGCTTGGCAAAAAGCCGTCGCGCTCATTGCTGGCATCGATCACCGGACTGGAATTTAGACAACAGCTTGCCCGGATGCGCTTGATCAGGGCCTGCGAACCCGGGGTCGACTTGCTGATTACCACTCGAAGAGGCCGGCGAGCGGTGGGCGCTCAATGACTGTGCGGTAGAGCCGCCAACCAGAACCATGGGGCCCAACCTCCCCTACTCCTTCAAGATCATCTTCACATGCCGAATTGGTATCTGATTTGGCACTTGCGTTAATTCGTCGAGGTGATTGCCGCCCCACGATTCCGCCATCAGGTGCACATGATCCGTGCGCCTCTCATTGATAAAGCGCAATTGAGCAATCAAAGAATTGAGGCCCGCTTTGTCAAAATATACCTCCAATGTATCGGGGTTTTCGGAGCCCGTATTCGGCAACAATTCAAAACTAATCATCTATTCACCTGAGGTTATATTGACGAGGCGCAAGCACATCCCGCACTAGCCTGGACCGGTGTACGCCCACATGCGGAGGCTTGGGCGGCGCGTGGTTGGCATCCCTTCCATAGAAGGGGTTGGCCGCGAGCGACTTATGCGCGAACCGACCTGCCATTGATGGCGCGTGGCCGATCGATCCGACGGTCAGCGCCCACATGGCGACGGAAGACGGGTCGACACACTCCCAGGCTCCATCGTGCTGATAGAGCTGGTAAAGGAGGTTGCCCCCGCCGCCGAGCGCTGCCCCGATGACGGGATACAGCAACGGGCTTAGCGCAAAGCGCCCATCCAGATCGACATACATCTCCGGGCTGTTCTTCGCGTACCACCAGCGGTTCGGTCCGTCGGGCATGCCGAGCGGATCGGGCTGGAGGTAGCGACCGGATTGCGGGTCGTAGGTCCGGTGCCAGTTGTAGTGCAGCCCGCTCTCGGCCTGGAACCATTGCCCGGGCAGGCGCAGGTCCAGCGAGGCCGGGCCGGTGATGCCGTAGGCTCCGCCATAGGACCACCACGTCGCTTCCCAGACCGGGGTCATGGCGCCGTCCGTCATCATGACGGGCCGGTTCAGGCGGTCGGCGTGGACGAACCAGAGTTGCGGCGTCGCCGTGTCGTCCCCGCCGGGCTGGCGCCCGTCACGGTGCGCGGTCAGCGCCATCGGGCCGCCCCGACCAGGCCACGCCAATGCAGGCGGCAGACAAGACCATTCCGGCACGTCCCGTCGCCGTCGCAGACGGCTCACCTCCAACCACGGTTGGATCTGTCCACTGCTCGGGACGCTAAGTTGACAGTGGTTGGGGGAGCGGGCCGGGGGAGCAACCCCGTCTGATTTCTTGAACTCACAGGATAAAACAGGGTTGGCGCGCCCAAGGGGAATCGAACCCCTGTTTTCGCCGTGAAAGGGCCGGTCTTCGGACCTTCTTCTGTCCGCCGCCGTTCACGTTGATCCAACGAAATCAATGGCTTGAAGGACTTGCGTCCGCCGTTGTTCGCCATCGTGCGCAGACGTATATTTGACGGATATTTGACGCTTTTGGAGCGACCAGCATGGCGCGTAGCCTCGGCGAAGCCCCGATCACGACCCGCAACGCACGCGACAGGCTGCCGACCGGCTTGCACTGGCGCGCCATCGATGCCGAGGTCCATCTGGGCTACCGCAAGGGAAAGCGCGGCGGCGTCTGGCTGGTGCGCTGGCGCGCCGGCAAGGGCTATCGGCAGGCGGCGGTCGGCACCGCAGACGATACGCTCAAGGTCGGCACGCTGGACTTCGCTGCGGCATCGAAGGCAGCGCGCGAACTGGTGGAGCGCGCGAGGCTGGACGACGCGGCGGCAGCGGCCGGACCGCCCCTGACAGTAGGCGCGGCGGCCGAGGCTTATGTGAATGCCCGCGACGCGCGGGAGTCCAGTCGTAGGGGCAAGCCGGCGCGTTCCGACGCATGGCACCGCCTGGGGCGTTACCTCACTGGCCAGCCGGCCCGCGGGCGGCGAGCGGAGACCAGTGCCGCGCCGCTGGCGGCGGTGGCCGTCCATGCGCTTGGCGAGCGTGATTTGCTGGCATGGCGGGAGGGGCTTCCGGCGGCGATGAAGGCGACGACGCGCCAGCGGCTGGTCAACGACGTTAAGGCGGCGCTGAATGCCGCCTACGCGGCAAATCGGGATCGCCTTCCCCCTGCCCTGCCCGGCATCATCAAGCACGGTCTCCGGGCGTTGGAGCACCACGACGTGGCAGCGCCAGTGGCCCGTGCAAATCAGATCCTGACCGATACGGAAATCTCGCGACTGCTCAAGGCGGCTCGCTCTGTTGACGCCGCGGGGGATTGGGGTGGCGACCTGTTCCGGCTGGTGCTGGTGCTCGCGGCCACGGGCGCGCGCTTTTCTCAGGTGGTCCGGATGCGCGTCGCGGATTGCCAACTCGCCGAACGTCGGCTTCTGGTGCCAGTCAGCCGGAAAGGTCGAGGCGGCAAGTCGGGCTCGATCACGGTTCCGGTGGGCGCGGACGTGCTGGACGAACTCGCCGCGGCCGTCGCAGGGCGGCCGCCAGACGCGTGCCTGCTTGAGCGATGGCGCAGCGTCCAGTTGCCGGGCGGTGTCGTGTGGACGCGCGATAGGCGCGGTGCATGGCAGTCGGCGGCGGAGCTCACGCGCCCGTGGCACACCATTCGGGAGGCCGCCGGATTGCCCGAGGTCGTACCCTATGCCCTACGCCATTCCAGCATCGTGAAGGGCATCCGCGCGAACCTACCGATCCGGCTCGTGGCGGCGCTGCACGACACCAGCACCGCCATGATCGAGCGGCATTACTCCAAGTGGATCACATCTGGACTGGAAGAGCTGGCGCGGGCCGCCATCGTTCCGCTGGTGCCCGCCGGCGACAGCGCGACCGTTGTGCGTCTGCGGGAGGTCGACAGGTGAGCAACGCCGAATTGATCGAAGTCGAGCGCCGATGTTTCGCCGAGACCGAGAACCCCTTGCACATATGGTCTGCGTACGGGCTGGCCCGCTCCGCTGGAGACCCGATACCCGAGTGGGTGTTGCGCTATTTTGATCTTTGCCGCCGCAACATTTTCGATCTCTACGCCGACGGAAACTACCTCGGGGAAAAGGACATCCCAGCTTTGATCGTCAAGGCGGTGAAGATGGACGGACAGATATTCAGCCGATACCGAAACAACTGGATTGTGTGGGGCGCTGCTGTTCGGCAAGCAATCGAGCTACTTGGCAGCGAGACAAAGGCGATCCGGTTCGTCGCGGATCGCTACAACTCGACCCCCCCGACTGTTCGCAGGGCATTTAAGAGATACGAGAAGCTTTTTCCCGGAGCCGGTATATTTCCAGATGAGGCCCTTTCATAAACTCCCGGACTTTTTGAAAGGGCTTTTTCTTATCCTTTGCTTGCCCTGACAGAATTCGCGAGAGCATTTTGTTCCTGTGAACCACGGCGCACGCGCCGGATACGACAGGAACCACCATGAAAGATAAATGCCCTCCCTTGCCCCGCGTCGGTCTGAGTGTTGACGAGGCGGCATCCATCGCGCCCATCGGGCGAACTCTGCTTTTCCGTGCGATCAAGGACGGGCGCCTGCGGGCTCGCAAGTGCGGTCGCAGGACGGTGATCTTGGTCGACGACTTCAATGAGTTTCTGAGGTCGCTGCCGGTTCAGCGGGCCGCCTAATGGGAACGGCAAAACGACGAAGCCCCGCCAGCGTGGACGCGCTGAACGGGGCTTCGGGGGGTGATCACCTTGGCGGGCTGATCTACTTCGACGTTACCCACAACGCCCTAGAACTTCAAGCGAAAAGACTGGCGCGCCGCTTCGGCCTGCCGATCCACACGGCGGCTGTCGTCGCCGAACTCGCCGGCCTCGGCCGGAGGGCGGCATGAGCGCGCCCGGCCGCCGGAAGCGGCGCGAACCCCAGACAAGGCAAGAGCGGTGGCGCGCGCGAAACGAGGTCGCCGCGTGGGCGCACGTCTGCACGGCCTCGGCGATCCGCCGGGGCCTGCTGATCCGGCCTGAGCAGTGCGAGGAATGCGGCGTCGAGGCGAAGGTGGACGCGCACCATCCCGACCATCGCGACCCGCTCCGGGTGCAGTTCCTCTGCCGGCGGTGCCACGCTGCGGTCCATAGGCGGGGGCGGACGTGACGGCCGTCGGCTCGCGCAAACACGATGCGTCTGGCCGGAGCACCGGCCAGCGCAAGGTCTCGCGGCGGACGGCCATCGCCGGCCAGTTCGCGCCGCGGACCATCGACATGCTGCGGTCGCCAGCGTATCGCGCCCTGTCGCTGACGGCGCATCGGGTGCTCGCCCGCATCGAGATCGAGTTGGCCAACCACGGCGGCACCGAGAACGGCCGCCTGCCGTGCACGTTCGACGACCTCGTGGCTTACGGGTGCCACCGCCACGCGGTCGCGCCCGCCATCCGCGAACTGGCCGCCCTGGGATTTATCGAAGTGACGGAACGCGGGCGCGGCGGTAACGCCGCGTTCCGCTCACCGAACGTGTTCCGGCTCACGTATCGCTCAACCGATCGCAGCGGGCCGACCGACGACTGGCAGCGGTTCGAATCCGACGCGGACGTTGAACAGGCGATCACCGAGGCGCGCCGCACGCCGAGCAAAAAACAGAACGCCAGTGCCGGAAAACGCCACGCACCAGTGACGGTTTCCGGCACCGAAAGCGGGTCCGCCCCAGTGATGGTTTCCGGCACTACAGCCCCAGTGACGGTTTCCGGCACTACTTTCGATATGGCGGGTGAGGCGGCAGCGGGGACGCAGCGGCCAGCCCCCCATGAGGCTGGCCAGCGGCGGCCCGAGGCGCAGTCCTTGGGGGAGGTCACGAACCTTCTGCTGCAAACCCCGCTGATGCAGCGAGCGCTCGCGCGTCGAGGGCGGCCATGACGACGACGGCCCGGCGTTCGTCCAGCCGGATGCGGCGGCATCGGGCTCGCCAGCGCGCGGGTCGGCTGGTGCTGGCCGTCGAAGTCGATGAGGTCGGACTGGTCGAATTGCTGATCGAGACCGGGCGTTTGTCCCGTGACCGCAGCGAGGACCGGAAAGCAATCACGGACGCCACGACGAAGCTTTTGGCCAGCCTGACTGTGGCTCACGTGGATTGAACCTGTGACGCGTCACGACATCGCCCGCGAGAATCGGCCATGGTCGCTGCCGAATAGGAGGTTCACATGGCGAAAACAGTAATGGCGCGGCCGGTCATCGCGCAAAAGGGCATGGCGGTTGTCCGCGCCGCGCTCTGCACGGCGGCGGCGCAGAAGGCGGGCGCGCATCCGAGCGAACTCGCGCTGGAACGGTTCGGACCGAGCGTCGAACGGCTGGTCAAGGCGGCGGTGCCGGCGGGCCGATACGCTGATGTCGGCGGCGACGAGCGCAGCGTGGCGGAATTCTTCGATGCGGTCCGGGAACGCTCCGCTATCGGCCGGATGCGCATGCGGCGGGTGCCGATGCGGGTCCGCACGATGTTCGCGTCGGAGTCGATCACCGCGGCCTGGGTGCGACCCGGACAGGCAGTGCCGGCGGGCCGGACCATCTGGGATGAGCGGACGCTGGAGCCGCACCACGTCGCGGCGCTGTCCGTCGTGACCGAGGAAACCATAAACGCCGCGATGGGCGGCGATCCGCGCGCCGAGGAAGCCGTCAGGCGCGACATGGTGGCCGCGGTCGCCGACGCGGTGGACGCGGCGCTTCTCGATCCCACGAACGCAGGCGAGGCGGAGCGCGTGCCGGCCTCGATCACCTACGG
>JAEWEX010000257.1 GCA_023389135.1 Pseudomonadota bacterium
CCTTCTAGCAGCGCCGGCGCCGGACGGGAAGGGCGCCGGCCGGCCTCGCCCGGCGCGGCCTCGGGTGTTGCCCCGGCGCCGCACCCCGCCGGCCGATTTGCCGCAGCGGCATCGCCGCCGCATCGCCTGGCGGGCGGGCACAAAGCCGCGCGGCCGGCGCAATCCCGTGAGTCCCTTGGGATGTGAAATTCTGGATGAATTCCAGTTGGATAGCGTCGCCCGCATCTCGCGGGCCGGCTATGCGTCTGGTCCATGGGTAAATGCCGCTTACGTTCTTGCCGCAGCGCAAAAACCCGCTTATGTCTGTCCCTGCCCTTCGGGGCGTTTCCTCCCTAGACTTGGGCCGTTCGCTTCGTGCGGACGGCCTCTTTCTTTTCCGGCCCGCCGTTTCAGGCGGCGCCCACCTTGCGCACGAAATCCTCGATGTCGCCGCCCAGCCGGCCCGCCTCGCGCCCCAGCGTGCCCGCGGCGTCGTTCAGCGTGCGCGACGCCTGCGCGGTGCGGGCGGCCGCGGCCTCCACCTCCGACAGCGTGCCGCGCGCCGTGCCGGTGCCCAGCGAGGCGTGCTCGGCGCCGCGCGCGATCTCGGCGGTGGCGCTCGCCTGTTCCTCGATGGCGGAGGCGATGGCGTTGGTCACCTCCTCCAGGTCCCGGATGGTGCCGGCGATGGCCTCGATCGCCCTGACCGTGCCGCCGGTCGCGTCCTGCATGCGGGCGATCTGGTCGGAGATGTCGTTGGTGGCGCGCGCCGTCTGGGTGGCGAGGCTCTTCACTTCCTGCGCCACCACGGCGAATCCGCGGCCGGCCTCGCCGGCGCGGGCGGCCTCGATGGTGGCGTTGAGCGCCAGCAGGTTGGTCTGCTGCGCGATGGCGTTGATCAGTTCCACCACCTCGCCGATCTTGCGGCCGGCGGTGTCGAGGTTGCGCACCTCGCTCGTGGTGGCGTCCGCCTCCGTCACCGCGCGGTCGGTGATCCTGGCGCAGTTCGCCACCTGCCGGCGGATCTCGTCGATGGAGCCGGCGAGCTGCTCGGCCGCGCCCGCCACGGCGGCGACCGACGCGCCGGCCTCGTCGGACGACATGCCGGCGCCGCGCAGCTGGTCCACGGTGTTGGCGGCGGTGCCGCCCAGCGCGTCGGCCTCGCGGGCGATCCCGGAGATGGCGTCGCGCACCGCGGACAGCGAGGTCGCGACCCGCTCCTGGAACGCGGCGGAAAGCTCGCGCACCGCACCCGCCCGGGCGATCTCCTCCTGCGCCCGCCGGCGCTCCACCTCCTCGCGCGCCCGCTCCTGCGCGAGCCCGCTGCGGAACTGGTCCAGCGCGCGGGCGATGCCGCCGATCTCGTCGCTGCGGCCGGTGTGGCCCACGGCGACGTCGGTGCGGCCGGCGTTCAGCCCCTCCACCGCGCCGGCGATGTCGCGCAGCGGGCTCAGCATCCGCCGCACCAGGATGGAGGCCAGCGCGCCGAGCAGCAGGATGGCGGCGAGGGCGCTGGTGGCCAGCGAGTTGCGGGTGGCGGCCAGCGTCGCCTCGTGGCGCGCCAGCGGCAGCGCGACGGTCAGCACGCCCACGGTCTCGCCGGCGGCGCTCAGGATCGGCTGGTACCGGCTCTGGAACCGCTGGCCGTTGCGGACCGTCTCGCCGGCATGGGGACGGCCGGCGCGCAGATCGGCCGCCGCCGGATGGTCGGCGCCGAGCGCCGTGCCCACCGCGCGGCTGCCGTCGCCGAGCCGCAGGTTGGTGGCGGCCCTGACGAAGTCGCTCCGCGCCGCGTCCCAGGCGAACAGCGTCGCGGTGCCGCCGAACACGCCGCTCACGGTGTCGACGACGGTGTTCTGGTCGAATGCGGGAATGGCCTCGATCCCGATGCGGGCGACGTCGTCGCCGGCGATCTCCAGCGTCGAGGCCGGAAGCGCCTGGTGGAGCGCGATGGCGGCCGCGCGCAGCGCCGCGGAGGCGTCGGCGTCGATCTGGTCGGCGATGCGCGACTGCAGCGTCGCGAACGAGCCCGCGGCGACCGCCGCGGAGACCACCGCCATCAGGCTGACGGTAAGGACGACGGCCTTGGCTGCCAGCGAACGGGACATGGCGGGAAACATGGGCGGTGCGCGCTCCTGCGGCGGGAATTCGTACGGGCTGCTCCGACCACACCTGATTCCGGTTAAATTTCGATGTGAGCGCCTCGGCGCGCCGGCGGGCGATTGCACCCGTCATGCTGCGGCCTGACCGCGGCATCCAGCTTGCCGGCCACAGGATGAAAAGGCGGCCGGGCGGGGCCGTCAGCCGATGGCGGCGGGCTGGCCGGGCCGGGCGAGCGCCGCCCGCGCGGCGGCGGTGTCGCGGTCCATCTGCGCGACCAGCGCCGCGACGCCGTCGAACCTCTCCTCGCCGCGGATGCGCGCCACGAACTCCACCTCCAGCCGCCGGCCGTAGATGTCGGCGTCGAAGTCGAACAGGAACACCTCCAGCCGCGGCGCGCCGTCGTCGAAGGTCGGCCGCCGGCCGAAGCTCGCGACCCCGTCGACGATCCGCCCCTCCAGCGCCGCCCGCACCGCATAGATGCCGTGGGCCAGCGGGCAGTCGGGGGCGAGCACGATGTTGGCGGTGGGATAGCCCAGTTCCCGCCCCCGGCGGTCGCCGGCGACGACCTCGCCGGCCACGAACCAGTTGTGCCCCAGCAGCACGGCCGCCTTCTCCACCTCGCCGGCGCCCAGCAGCGAGCGAATGGCCGACGAGGAGATCGGCGCGCCATTGCCGAAGGGCGGCACCACGATCACCTCCAGCCCGTGCGCCGGCCCCTCGGCGCGAAGGAAGTCCGGCGAGCCCTCGCGCCCCCGGCCGAAATGGAAATCGTAGCCCACGACGACGCCGCGCGCCGACAGCCGGCCCACCAGGATGTCCGACAGGAACGCCGCCGCGGTGACGCCGGCGAGCGCGCGGTCGAAGGTCATGACCACCGCGCCGTCGAGCCCCTGGCGGGCGAGCAGCTTGAGCTTGGCGGCCTCGTCGGTCAGCCGCTGCACCGGCGCGTCGGGGCGGAACACGCTGCGCGGATGCGGCTCGAAGGTCATGGCCATCGCCGGCCGGCCGGCGGCGAGGGCTGCCTGCACCACCGCCACATGGCCGCGATGCACGCCGTCGAAATTGCCGATCGCCACCATCGCGCCCGCAAGATGCGCGGGAACCGCATCGGGGTCGCGGCCGATCCAGAACGGCCGGGGCGTCACGGCGCCGGCCTCAATACGCCATCTCGAAGAACACCGGGTCCACCGAGCGCGCCCAGGGGCCCCAGTAGCGCCGCAGCAGGTCCTCGGCGGCCGTGCGACCGCTCTCGACGATGGCCTCCAGCGGGCCCAGGAACCGCGTCTCGTCGTCGCCGAAGCCGTCCGTGCGGCCGCGGGCGGCGAGACCCGCGCGCGAGATGTCCACCATCTCCCGGGCGATGTCCCCGACCGTGCGGTTGCGCACCTTGGCCGCGAAGCCCTGCCGCGGAACGTCGTCGCGCAGCGCCTGGCGTTCCTCCGCGGTCCAGTCCTTCGCCAGGTCCCACGCGGCGTCCAGCGCGCCCTGGTCGTAGAACACGCCCGTCCACAGCGCCGACAGCGCGCAGATGCGGCTGGTCGGGCCGGCGTCGGCCCCGCGCATCTCCAGGTAGCGCTTGAGCCTCACCTCGGGAAAGATCGTGGTCAGGTGGTTGGACCAGTCCGACACGCTCGCCCGCTCGCCCGGAAGCTGCGGCAGCCTGCCTGCCATCAGGTCGCGGAACGAGGCGCCGGTGACGTCGTGGTAGGTGTCGCCGCGCTTGACGAAGTACATCGGCACGTCGAGCGCATAGTCCACGTAGCGCTCGTAGCCCATGCCGTCCTCGAACGCCCAGGGCAGCATGCCGGCGCGCCGGTTGTCGGTGTCGAGCCAGATGGCGGAGCGGGCGGAGACGTAGCCGTTGGGGCGGCCGTCGGTGAAGGGCGAGTTGGCGAACAGCGCGGTCGCCACCGGCTGCAGCGCCAGGCTGGTGCGCAGCTTGTGCGCCATGTCCGCCTCGGAGGCGAAATCCAGGTTCACCTGCACCGTGGAGGTGCGGAACATCATGTCCAGCCCGCGGGACCCGACCTTGGGCATGTAGCCCGCCATGATCTCGTAGCGGCGCTTGGGCATCACCGGCGTGCGCGACAGCGGCCAGGCCGGGCTCATGCCGAGCCCGAGGAAGCCGACGCCCAGCGGCGTCGCCACCTGGCGCAGCTGGGCCAGATGGGCGTGGAGTTCCGAGCAGGTCTGCTGGATGGTCTCCACCGGCGCGCCGGACAGCTCGAACTGCCCGCCGGGCTCCAGGCTGATGGCGCCGCCGCCGGTGACGTCGTGAAGGCCGATGATGCGGCCGTCCTCCATGATCGGTTCCCAGCCGAGCAGCGCCTGCATGCCCTCCAGCAGCGCGCGGATGCCGCGCGGCCCCTCATAGGGCACCGGCGTGTGGTCGGCGGTGTAGAACGGGAACTTCTCGTGCTCGGTGCCGATGCGGAAGCGCGACGGATCCTTTTCGCCCTCCGCGATCCAGGCGACGAGTTCGTCGCGGCTTTCGATGGGAGTGGCGTCGACGGTGTCGCGGGCCATGTGCGCTCTCGCGTGGCGGGTGCGGCACAGGTAGGGTGTGCCGCCGCCCGCGTCCAGTGCCGCTGCGGCGCAGCGCGCGTGCGACGCCCGCGCGCAGGCGGCTCGATTCGCCGCGGCTGCGGGAGCGGCCGCCTACAGCGGCGGCAGCATGATGCCGTTGCGGTATTCGCCGTTCACCACCGTGCGCGGCGCGCCGCCGAGGCTGCCGGTGATCTCCGGCGAGGACGGCGCGGAATAGACCGGCGCGGCGGAGGCCACCATGTCGCCGGCGCCGCCCAGCACCGTCACGGGAGTGCCGGTCGGCACCCGGGCGTACAGGTCGATGATGTCGTGGTTGAACAGCCTGATGCAGCCCGACGACACGGAGCGGCCGATGGAGCCCGGCTCGTTGGTGCCGT
>JAEWEX010000265.1 GCA_023389135.1 Pseudomonadota bacterium
GAGGTGTAGATCTCGTAGCACGACCTATCAATAAAAACAAAATTGATGAACACCACCCGGTCGGCCGCCGCCTCGATGCAGGCGGCGAGGTTGACCGTGGTTCGCCGCTCCTCGTCCATGATCCCCATCTTCAGGGTGAAGCGGGGCAGTCCGAGCAGGTCCTCCACCCGCGCGAACAGCTCGTCGGCGAAGGCGACCTCCTCGGGCCCGTGCATCTTGGGCTTCACCACGTACATGGAGCCCGTCACGCTGTTGCGGATCGGCCCGCCGGCGTTGCGGTCGTGCAGGAAGATCAGCGCCGTCACCGCCGCGTCGAGGATGCCCTCGGGGATGTCCCTGCCGCCCGCCGTTACCGCGTCGGTCATCATGTGGTGGCCCACATTGCGGATCAGCATCAGGCTGCGGCCCTTGAGCGTGACGGTGCCGCCGGCAGGCGCGGTGTAGGTGCGATCCTCCTCCAGCCGGCGGGTGAGCGTCTTGCCGCCCTTGGCGAAGGAGGCCTCCAGCCGGCCGTTCATGAGCCCGAGCCAGTTGCGATAGACGACGACCTTGTCCTCGGCATCCACGGCCGCGACCGAGTCCTCCAGGTCCATGATGGTGGAGATGGCGCTTTCCATGACCACGTCGGCCACCCCGGCCGGATCGGTCCGGCCGATGGCATGCGCGCGGTCCACCACGATCTCGGCATGGAGGCCGTTGTTCTTCAGGAGAATGGCCGAGGGGGCGCCGGCCTCGCCGCGATAGCCGGCGAAGCGGGCATTGTCCTTGAGGCCGGTGGTGCGGCCGTCCGTCAGGGTCACCACCAGCAGCCCGTCAGCCACCGCGTAGCCGGTGCTGTCGGCGTGGCTGCCCTCCGCCAGCGGCGCGACGCGGTCGAGCACCCTGCGCGCCTCGGCGATGACCTTCGCCCCGCGGGCGGCGTCGTAGCCGCCCGGTGCGGCAGGCTCGGAGATGATGGCGTCGGTGCCGTAGAACGCGTCGTACAGGCTGCCCCAGCGGGCGTTGGCGGCATTCAGGGCATAGCGGGCATTGGAGACCGGGACCACGAGCTGGGGGCCGGCGATGCGCGCGATCTCGTCGTCGACGTCGCCGGTCCGGATCGAGAACGGAGCCGGCTCCGGCAGCAGGTAGCCGATCTCGCGCAGGAACGCCTGGTACACGGCCGCGTCGATCGGCTTGCCCGCCCGGTCTCGATGCCAGGCGTCGATCCTGTCCTGCAAGCGGTCGCGCGTCGCCAGCAACGCGGCGTTGCGCGGGGCGAGGTCGGCCACGATGGCGGCGAGCCCGCTCCAGAACGCCTCCGGCGCGATGCCAGTGCCGGGCGCGGCCTCCTCGGCGATGAACTCGCCGAGCCCCCGGTCGATGCTGAGGCCGCCGATCTCGATGCGCGCCATGACGGGTCTCCTTGATCGTGTTCCGTTGTCCGCTTTTCCTTATCCGATCAGATGCCACCGGCGCACGCCCGCGCCAACCGTTGAAAGCGACCAATACTTTTGCCGGCGCGCACCATGGCGAGAGCGCGCGGCCTCCCCATTTTCGCAATTGTGCCGCGATCCGCCGCTATGGTCCCGGCCGTGACGAGATGCTTGCGGCTGGAGGAAGACGGGTCATGACACGCGAGGAACGGCAACTGATCGAGGCCCTGTTCGAGCGGCTGGACGCCGCGGGGCGCTCGCCGCGCGATCCGGAGGCCGACGACCTGATCTGGCGGCACCTGCGTGACAATCCGGGCGCGGCCTATGCCATGGCGCAGACCATCCTGATGCAGAACCAGGCGCTGGCGGCGGCCGAGGCGCGCATCACCAACCTTGCGGCCGAAGGCGAGGCGGTGGTCGACAAGGCCCCGGGCGACGGCGCCTGGACCGGCTTTGCCGGCGAGAGCGAGAAGCCCGCGGCCGGCAGCGGCCGGCGCGGCGCCGTCCCCTCGGTCGGCAGCCGCACGGCGGCCGGACTTGGCGGCGGCTTCCTTGCGACCGCCGCATCGGTCGCCATGGGCGTGGCGGGCGGCGCGCTGCTGGCGGATGCCGTGCGCGGCATGGCGGGCGGCGACGCAGCATCCGAGGCGCAGAGCGCGGAGGCCGCGCCTGCGGACGAGGCCGGCGCCGATGACACCGACGTGGCAGACGCCGGCGGCGAGGAGGGCGGCGGCGGCTTCTTCGACCGGCTGTTCGGCGGCGGGCAGACGGAAGACACCGAGGCCGACATGGCCGACGCCGACATGGGCGGGGACGACTTCGACTTCGGCTGATCAGATGCCGTAGAGCAGGATGATCGCCGCGCCGGCCGCACCCGCCAGCGCGGCGGTCGCCGGACGGCGGTCGAAATGGATCAGGGCGAAGCTCATGAGGGTCGCGCCGGCAAGGATTTTCACCGCCGCCGCCACTGCGAGCGCGGGCTCGGTGCCGAGCCGCAGCAGCGACTGGTTGGTGACCATGCCCACCGGGATCAGATAGAGCCCCACACCGATCCGCATGGCCTGCGTCGCGACCGGCAGCCACGGCGTGCGGGCGATGTTGGCGGCGATGAACACCGTGCCGCAGACCGGCGGCGTGATCGTGCACAGCAGCGCATACCAGAACACGAACATGTGGGCGTGGAGGGCCGGCAGGCCGAGCTGTTCAAGCGCCGGCCCTGCCACCGCGATGCAGATCAGGTAGGCGGCCGTGGTCGGCAGCTCCATGCCGAGCACGATGCAGGCGGCCGCCGTCAGCAGCAGCGCCACCCACAGCTCGCCCCCCGACAGGCTGACGATCAGCGACGTGATCTTGACGCCGAGCCCCGTGGCGGAGAACACGCCCACGATCAGCCCTGCGCAGATCAGGATCGCCGCGATCATGGCGATCTGCCGCGCGGCCTCGACGGTTCCCGCCTCCATGCGGGCGAGGAAGCGGCCGACGCCCGGGCGCAGGCGCTCGTCGAACAGCAGCATGGCGATGGTCGCGAGCGTGGCGGAGATGGCGGAGCTCGCCGGCGAGCGGCCGACGACCAGAAGCTGCCAGACGAGAATGCCGAGCGGCGCGATGAAGAACGGCGCGGTGCGCGCCACCTTGGCCCAGCCCGGCATCTCCTCCGGCGCGATGCCCTCGAGGTCGAGGCGCTGCGCGAAGAAGTGGATGCCGATCCAAGCCGCGCTGAAGAACAGGACCGCCGGCAGGATCGCCGCCACCGCGATCTCGGCATAGGGCGTGCGCAGCAGCTCCGCCATGATGAAGGCGCCCGCGCCCATCACCGGCGGCATGATCTGTCCGCCGGTCGAGGCGACCGCCTCGGTCGCCGCCGCGAACGGCGCCGGGTATCCCATGCGCTTCATGGCGGGGATGGTGATGGTGCCGACGGACGCCACGTTGGCGGACGCCGAGCCCGAGATCGTGCCGTAGAGCGCGGAGGCGAGCACGGACACCTTTGCCGCGCCGGCGGAAAACCGCCCCGCGAGCTGGCGCGCCAGCGACATGAACCCGGTTCCGGCCTCCCCCGCCGACACATAGGCGCCGAGAATCAGGAACGGCACCACCAGGTCGATGGATGTGCCGGTCAGATCGCCCCAGATCCCGCCCTCGGCAATCACCATGCTGCCGAGGAAATAGTCGATCGGCATGCCGCCATGGCCCAGCGTCCCGGGCAGCAGGTCTCCGAAGAAGCCGTATGCCAGCACGACCGCCGCGACCGCCGGCAGCACCGGCTGCACGGCCCGTCGCGCCAGATCGAGGACCGTGACGATGAGAATGGCCGCCATGGCGTATTGCAGCCACGAGCCGTCCAGGGACCCGTACTGGTCCACCAGCGCCGGGCGGTTGAGGATCACGTAGAGGCAGGCGGCCGCGCCCAGCACGAACAGCGCGACGCCGATCCAGCGGTCGGCGCGGGTGGGCTGCGGCGACAGCAGGAAGATCCAGGGCAGCGCCGCCAGCAGGTGGAGCGGCCGGCTGACGAGGTTGGGCACCAGCCCGCCCGTCACCAGCCAGACATGCAGCCCGACGGTGGCGACGGCCAGCGCCACAATGAGGACGCGCCCGGCAAGTGCCGGG
>JAEWEX010000271.1 GCA_023389135.1 Pseudomonadota bacterium
CCACGGGCCCCGCCAGCACGCGGCCCTGGACGCCGACCCGGATGCCGACCTCGGCGCCGAGGTCGGCGCATTCGCGGGCGGTCTGGCTGATGGAGGCCTGGTAGCGCACCTGCCGGGCGTCGCCCTCGCCGCCGCGCTCGTAGATCATCAGCGCGGCCGTGCCGCCCAGCAGCTCGACGCGCGGACAGGCGAGCTGGGTGCGCGCCGCGGCGACCTGCGCCGGCGGCGGGCTCGGATCGTTCAGGAAGATCAGGTTGGTGAAGACGTTGCCCGAGCCGCCCTCGCCCGTGCTGGAGCAGGCGGCGAGGCCGCCGGCGATGAGAAGTCCGAACGCAAGGCGTCCGACGCGACCAGACATGATGCAGCCTCCCCCGCGGCCGATACAGGACATGCCGCGGCACTATAGCCCATGGGCGCCCGCGGACGCGAAAAAGTGCGCTTCCGACCGGACGCGCAAACCAATCATTCACGTTTGTGGAATGCAATGGCGCGCAGACGGGCGTGCGTCGGACGGGGGATTCGATGCGGGGGGAACAGGGCGAGGATGGACGCATGCCCGCCGGGATGCCGGACGGGCTCGCGGCGCTCGTGCTGGAGCTGCTGCCCGCCGCCATCTGCGTGCTCGACCGGGACGGCGCCATCGTCTTCTACAACGAGGCGGCGGTGGCGCTGTGGGGACGGCGGCCGGAGCCGGGCGAGAAGTGGTGCGGCTCCATGAAGCTGTTCACGCTGGCCGGCGAGCCCATCGCGGAAGCCGACGGACCGATGCCCAGAGCGCTGCTGGAGGGCCGGTCGACCGCCAGCGTCGAGGCGGTGCTGGAGCGGCCGGACGGAACCAGCGTTCCGCTGCTGGCCCACCCGACCGTCCTGCGCGACGCCGACGGCCGCGTGGTCGGCGCCGCGAACCTGATCCTCGACATCACCGAGCGCCTGCGCCGCGACGAGGCCCTGCGGCTGGAGAGCATCGGCCGGCTCGCCGGTGGCGTGGCGCAGGACTTCAACAATCTGCTGACCGTGATGATCGGCAATGGCGATGCGCTGGCGCAGGCGCAGGCGATGGACGGCACGCTCCGCGACAAGGCCGCGCGGATCGTCGCCGCCGCCCGCCGGGCCGCAGACCTGACCCAGCACCTGCTGGCCTTCGGCCGCCGCCAGCACCTGACGCCGGTGGCGGTGGATTGCGGGCCGCTGCTGGAAGAGGTGGCGCAGCAACTGCGCACCGTGCTGGGGCCGCGGGTCGCCGTGACGATCGGCGACTGCGAAGGCGCGGTGACGGCCGACCGGGCGCTGCTGGCTGCCTCTCTGGTCAACCTGGTGCTCAACGCCGCCGACGCCCTGCCGGGCGGCGGCACCATCAGGCTGTCCGCCGCGCCTGGCGCGCGCGCCGGCACGGTGGCGCTGAGCGTGGCCGACAGCGGCCAGGGCATGGCGCCGGCGACGCTGGCGCAGGCGTTCGAGCCGTTCTTCACCACCAAGCAGGACGGCGGCGGCGCAGGCCTCGGCCTCAGCATGGTCCAGGGCTTCGCCCGGCAGTCCGGCGGCGAGGCCACCATCGAGAGCACGCCCGGCTCCGGCACGGTGGTGCGCCTCACGCTTCCGGAGGCGACGCCGACACGCCTCCCGCCGCCGCCCGCAGCCGTCGCCGAGGGCGACCTTCCCAAGGGCCGCGAGCGCGTGCTGGTGGCCGAGGACGATCCGTTCGTGCGCGACTACGTGGTCGATTGCCTGGAGGATCTCGGCTACGACGTCACGGCCGCCCGCGACGGCCGCGAGGCGCTGGCGCGGCTCGACGACGGCGAGCCCGTCGACGTGCTGTTCGCGGACGTGGTGATGCCCGGGGGCATCTCGGGGATCGACCTCGCCGACAAGGCGCTGCAGATGCGGCCGGGCATCAAGATCCTGCTGACCTCGGGCTATGCCGCGGAGATGCTGCAGGCCCGCCACGGCCGGGAGCGCAAGCTGCGGCTGCTGAGCAAGCCCTACCGCCGCGCCGATCTCGCGCGGCTGATGCGCGAGACCATCGACGCGCAGGCGTGACGCTGACGGCCCGTGCAGGCCCAGCCGCCGCCCTGCGGCCGTCGGGGAGCGACCCCCACGCCGCCGCCGGCGGCTTGACAACAGGCCGCCCGCCGCCGCAACTCGGCCCGAGATGACCGCCGGAAAGCCGCCCCTCCGCGTCCTGCTGTGCGCCCCGCGCGGGTTCTGCGCCGGCGTCGTGCGCGCCATCGACGCCGTGGAGCAGGCGCTCAGGCTGCACGGCGCGCCGGTCTATGTGCGCCACGAGATCGTGCACAACAAATACGTGGTGGAGAGCCTGAAGGCCAAGGGCACGATCTTCGTCAGGGAACTGGACGAGGTGCCGCCCGGCGACCGTCCGGTGATCTTCTCCGCCCATGGCGTCGCCAAGGCGGTGCCGGCGGAGGCGGAGCGGCGCAACATGTTCTGGATCGACGCCACCTGCCCGCTCGTCACCAAGGTCCACCGCGAGGCCGAGATCCACCACAGGCGCGGCCGGGAGATCGTTCTGGTGGGACATGCCGGCCATCCGGAGGTGGTGGGCACCATGGGCCAGCTGCCCGACGGCGCGGTGACGCTGGTGGAGACGGTGGCCGACGCCGAGGCGTTCTCGCCGCGCGACCCGGCGGCGCTGGCCTATGTCACCCAGACGACGCTATCGGTGGACGACACCGCCGAGATCGTCGCCGTGCTGCAGCGCCGCTTCCCGCAGATGGTCGGCCCCCACAAGGAGGACATCTGCTACGCCACCACCAACCGCCAGGAGGCGGTGAAGCGCGTGGCGCCGGACTGCGACGCCATGATCGTGGTGGGCAGCCCCAACTCCTCCAACTCGCAGCGCCTGCGGGAGGTGGCCGAACGCGCCGGGTGCCCGGTGGCGCGGCTGGTGCCGCGGGCGGCCGACATCGACTGGTCGGTCTATGGCGGCATCGCGACGCTGGGCATCAGCGCCGGGGCCTCGGCGCCCGAGGTGCTGGTGGAGGAGATCATCGACGCCTTCGCCGAGCGCTACGCCGTCAGCGTCGAGACCGTGACCACGGCCGACGAAAGCGTGTTCTTCCCGCTGCCGCGGGCGTTGCGGGGCGCGGCGGCGTGAGCGACGGCGCCGCCGCCATCCCGGACGGCCGCCGGCCGATCCGGGACCGAAGAACACCGCCCTGGCTGCACCCCGCAACGGATCGGGCCCGCTGATGGCCGTCTACACCGAGGTTCCCGACGAGGAGCTGGCGCGGTTCGTGGCAGGCTACGGGCTCGGCGCGGTCTTGTCCTTCAAGGGCATCGCCGAGGGCGTGGAGAACACCAATTACCTGCTGCACACCGAGACCGGCCACTACATCCTCACGCTCTACGAGAAGCGGGTGCGGCGCGGCGACCTGCCGTTCTTCCTCGGGCTGATCGAGCACCTGGCCGCGCGCGGCATCACCTGCCCGCTGCCGGTGAAGACCGCGGGCGGCCAGGCGCTGGGCGAGCTGTGCGGGCGGCCGGCGGCCATCGTCACCTTCCTGGAGGGCGTGTGGGTGCGGCGGCCGCAGGCGGCGCATTGCGCCGAGCTGGGGCGCGCGCTGGCGGAACTGCATGCCGCGGGCGCGGACTTTCCCATGAGCCGGCCCAATGCGCTGTCGGTGGCCGGCTGGCGGCCGCTGGCGGAGCAGGCCGGCGCGCGGGCCGACGACGTCATGCCCGGGCTCGCCGCCGAGATCGCGGCCGAGCTCGACCATGTGGAGGCGGACTGGCCGGCGGGGCTGCCGCAGGGCGTGATCCACGCCGACCTGTTCCCCGACAACGTGTTCTTCCTCGGGGCCAGGCTGTCGGGGCTGATCGACTTCTACTTCGCCTGCAACGACCTTCTCGCCTACGACCTCGCCATCTGCCTCAACGCGTGGTGCTTCGAGCCCGACAACGCCTTCAACGTCACCAAGGCGCGGGCGCTGATCTCGGCCTACCACCGGGCGCGGCCGATGTCGGAGGCCGAGGTCGCGGCGCTGCCGCTGCTGGCGCGCGGGGCCGCGCTCAGGTTCCTGCTGACGCGGCTGGTGGACTGGCTCGCGGTGCCGCCGGGCGCGCTGGTGAAGCCCAAGGACCCCCTGGAATACTGGAAGAAGCTGCGCTTCCACCGCTCGGTGGCCAGTGCGGCCGACTATGGATGGACGCATTGAGCGACGCACGCGTGCAGATCTGGACCGACGGCGCCTGCTCGGGCAATCCGGGCCCCGGCGGATGGGGGGCGATCCTGGCCTTCAACGGCGCGGAGAAGGAGCTGTCCGGCGGCGAGGCGCTCACCACCAACAACCGCATGGAGCTGATGGCGGCGATCTCGGCGCTGGAATCGCTCAAGCGGCCCTGCGCCATCGACATCACCACGGACAGCCAGTACGTGCGCGGAGGCGTCACCGGCTGGATCCACGGCTGGAAGCGCAACGGCTGGAAGACCGCCGACCGCAAGCCGGTCAAGAATCAGGATCTCTGGGAGCGGCTCGACGCGGCGCTGGGCCGCCACGACATCGCCTGGCACTGGATCAAGGGCCATGCGGGCCACGAGATGAACGAGCGCGCCGACGCGCTGGCCCGCGCCGGCATGGCGCCGTTCAAGCCGAGGAAGACCGGCGCCGACGCAGGCTAGCGGAACGGGCGCCGGAAACATCCGGAAGCTGGGCCCTCCGGTCGAGCCGGAGGGCGACGGAGGGTGACCCGCACCGTTGCAGGAAAGCGCAACCTGAACACCGTCATGCTCCGGCTTGACCCACGGGTGTCCGGTTTAATTTTTCTGGACGGGTTGCATGGCGTTGATTCTACTCGGGTCCGAGCAC
>JAEWEX010000334.1 GCA_023389135.1 Pseudomonadota bacterium
TCGGCACAACGTCACCCCGCCCTGCGCAGCAGGTCGCGCGGGTCGGGGCCCGCCGCCTGCCTGGCGCCAAGCGCGTCCACCAGCCCGGCGATGCTGTCGAGGTTGTGGATCGGGCGGAACTCGTCGACATTGGGCAGCATCGCGCGGATGCCGGCCGCCCTTGCCTCGAAGCCGTCGAAGCGCAGCAGCGGGTTGAGCCACACCAGCCGCCGGCAGGACCGGTGCAGCCGGTCGATCTCGACGGCGAGCAGGCCGTCCACGTCGCGCTCGAGCCCGTCGGTGAACAGCAGAACCACCGGACCCTGGCTCATGACCCGCCGCGACCACTGGCGGTTGAACAGGTGAAGAGACGCGCCGATGCGCGTGCCGCCCGACCAGTCCTCGACACCGGCGGCGCAGTGCCGGAGCGCCTCGTCGGGATCACGCCGCGCAAGCGCGCGGGTGACGTTGGTGAGCCGGGTGCCGAACAGGAACGTGGTCACCCGCCGCGTGGCGCCGAGCGCATGAAGGAAGTGCAGGAAAACCCGGCTATAGGCGGCCATGGAGCCGGAGATATCGACGATCGCGACCACCGGCGGGTGGCGCCGGACCGGCGCGCGGCGCGCCAGCGCGATCAGATCGCCCCCGCCCCGCATCGACGCGCGAAAACTTCGACGCGGATCGATGCGCCGTCCGCGCGGATCGGCGCCGAGGCGGCGGATGGCGCGCCGGTCGTCCGGCAGCACCAGCCCGGCGACCAGCCGCGCCGCCACGGCGATCTCGGCCGCCGACATCTCGGCGAAGTCGCGCCGCTGCAGCACTTCCCGGTCGGACAGCGTGAGCCGCGCGTCGATCTCCACCTCCGGCTGCGTCGCGGGCTGGACGGACGCGGCGGTGCGGAACGCATCCGCCACGCGGCGCGACACCGGTGCGGTCGCCTGCGGCGGCTGCGGCGGCGCCTCCCGCGACATGGATGCGATCAGCTTCTCCAGGTACCCGCGCTTGCGGAAGAACAGGCCGAAAGCCTGCTCGAACAGCGGGACGTGGTCGCGCCGCTTCACGAACACGGCATGGAGGGTCCAGTACACGTCCTCACGCGAGCGCACGCCGGCGGCATCCAGCGCCTCCAGCGCGTCGATCACCGCGCCCGGCCCCACGGGAACGCCCGCCGCGCGAAGCGTGCGGGCGAACCGCACGATATTGTCGGCCAGCCGGCCCGCAGGCGCCGTCATGCCCGCCCCGGGCCGAAGAACACGCCAAGCAGGACCAGCAGGACCAGCAGGATCACGAGGCCCCAGAACCGGACGGAGGGATCGATGGGATGGGGGTTGTGAAGCATGGCGACCTCCGCGGTCACGCCACCATGCGCGCCTGCGCGGCGTCGAGGATGCGCTTGGCCTCGCTGGCGGACAGCCGCGCCACGTCGTCCTGGTATTTCAGCAGCACGCCGATGGTGTCCTGGATCAGCGTCGGATCGAGCGCCACCGCATCCAGCTCAACCAGCGCCTGCGCCCAGTCCAGCGTCTCGGCCACGCCCGGCAGCTTGAACAGGTCCTCGTCGCGCAGCGTCTGCACGAAGGCCACAACTTCGGCGCTGAGCCGCGCCGGGGCCGCCGGCGCCTTGGCGCGGACGATGGCGAGTTCCCGCTCGGCCGAGGGATAATCGACCCAGTGATAGAGACAGCGGCGCTTGAGCGCGTCGTGGATCTCGCGGGTGCGGTTCGACGTCACCACCACGATGGGCGCGGCATCCGCACGCACGGTGCCGAGTTCGGGAATGGTCACCTGGTGGTCCGCCAGCACCTCCAGCAGATAGGCTTCGAACGCCTCGTCGGCGCGGTCGAGTTCGTCGATCAGCAGCACCGGCGGCCCCGCCGGATCCGGCTCCAGCGCCTGCAGCAGCGGCCGCTTGACCAGGTATCGCTCGGAGAACACGTCGCCGCTCAGCCGCTCGCGGTCGACATTGCCCTCCGCCTCCGCCAGCCGGATCGCCACCATTTGGGCGGCGTAGTTCCACTCGTAGACGGCGCTCGCCACGTCGAGCCCCTCATAGCATTGCAGGCGGATCAGCCGGCGGCCGAGCCCGGCCGCCAGCACCTTCGCGATCTCGGTCTTGCCGACGCCGGCCTCTCCCTCCAGGAAGATCGGCCGGCCAAGCCTCAGCGCAAGGAACAGCACGGTCGCCAGCGCCCGGTCGGCGACATATCCGCCCGCGGCGAGCAGATCGAGAGTGGCATCGATGCTGGCGGGCGCGGGCGTGACGGTCATGCGGGGCTCCGGGCGATGCCGGACGAACCGGCGACGACGCATGGCATATAGCGTTTCCGCCGCCGGCTGCCCATGCCGCCCCTACCAACTTCTCGATTGTCGGGGCCAGACCGGCTTGCTAAACAGGCAGACAACAATGCCGCCCCAGCAAGGGGCAGGCGCAAAATGACGGCAGTGCCGCGCCAGGGCCCAGTGCCCGGAGCGGGAAGAGGGGCTGAACGACCGCATGGAGTATTTCCTCCAGCAGCTCATCAATGGGCTGACGCTGGGCTCGATCTACGGGCTCATCGCCATCGGCTACACGATGGTCTACGGCATCATCGGCATGATCAACTTCGCCCATGGCGACGTGTTCATGGTCGGAGCCTTTCTCGCACTGATCACCTTCATCGCGCTGCTGACCGTCGGCATCACTGCCGTGCCGCTGGCGCTCGTGGTCGTGCTGCTGATGGCGATGATCTTCACGGCCGCCTATGGCTGGGCGGTCGAGCGCGTCGCCTACCGGCCGCTCAGGGGCTCGTTCCGCCTCGCCCCGCTGATCTCGGCCATCGGCATGTCCATCGTGCTGCAGAACTACATCCAGATCGTGCAGGGCGCGCGGGTCAAGGCGATCCAGCCGGTGATCACCGGCGGATACACGCTGATGGAATCGGACGCCTTCATCGTCCGTATCTCCAACATCCAGATCATGATCATGCTGACCACCGTGGTCTTGATGCTGGTGTTCTCGACCATCGTGGCCAAGACCTCGCTCGGCCGGGCGCAGCGCGCCTGCGAGCAGGACCTGAAGATGGCGTCCCTGCTCGGCATCGACACCGACCGCACCATCTCGCTGACCTTCGTCATGGGCGCCTCGCTCGCCGCGGTCGCCGGCACCATGTACCTGATGTACTACGGCGTTGTGGACTTCTTCATCGGCTTCGTGGCCGGCGTGAAGGCGTTCACCGCGGCGGTGCTCGGCGGCATCGGCTCGTTGCCGGGCGCCATGCTCGGCGGGCTGCTGATCGGACTGATCGAGGCCATGTGGGCCGGATACTTTTCCAGTGAATACAAGGATGTGGCGGCGTTCTCGATCCTCGCGATCGCGCTCATATTCCTGCCCACCGGCATCCTCGGAAAGCCGGAAGTGGAGAAGGTCTGACGATGGCCGTGACAGACGCGGCCTCCAAGCCGGCCGGTCCCTCCGTCCTCGCGGAGGCGCTGAAGGACGCGGTCGCCGCCGCCTTGATCGCGCTGCTGCTGTTCGGGCCCATCATGGGCCTGCGCACGGTGCAGGGCTCCGGCGGGCTGATGCTGTCGGAAAACTGGCAGAGCGTGCTTTGGGCGGTCGGCGTGATCTTCGTCGGCCGGCTGGTCCTCAACCTCACCATCTGGCGCGGCGCGTCCCAGGGCCGCAAGATCAAGCTCCTGCCA
>JAEWEX010000396.1 GCA_023389135.1 Pseudomonadota bacterium
CTGATCGCGCGCCGCGTGCGCGAGGCTGGGGTCTATTGCGAGATCGTGCCGTTCCAGAAAGCGGCGGAGGTGTTCCCCGGCTTCGGCGCCAGAGGAGTGATCCTCTCCGGCGGCCCGTGCTCGGTGACCGACGAGGGCTCGCCCCGCGCGCCCCAGGTCGTGTTCGAGGCCGGCATCCCGGTGCTCGGCATCTGCTACGGCCAGCAGGCCACCGCGGTCCAGCTCGGCGGCGCGGTTGAGGGCGGCCACGCGGCGGAGTTCGGCCGCGCCTTCGTGGAGGTCCACGAGCCGTCGGCGCTCTACGAGGGCGTGTGGAACGTCGGCGAGCGCCACCAGGTCTGGATGAGCCACGGCGACCGCGTCACCCGCCTGCCGGAGGGCTTTGCCGTCCGCGCCACCTCGGAGAACGCCCCCTTCGCGGTCGCCACCGACGAGGCGCGGCGCATCTACACCACCATGTTCCACCCGGAGGTCTACCACACCCCGGACGGCGCGAAGCTGCTGGCCAACTTCGTCACCCGCATCGCCGGCGCGCGGCCCGACTGGACCATGGCCGCCTATCGCGAGGAGGCCGTCGCGAAGATCCGCGCCCAGGTCGGCGCCGGCCGCGTGATCTGCGGCCTGTCCGGCGGCGTCGACAGCTCGGTGGCCGCGGTGCTGATCCACGAGGCCATCGGCGACCAGCTCACCTGCGTGTTCGTGGATCACGGGCTCATGCGCAAGGACGAGGCGGCCGAGGTGGTCTCGCTGTTCCGCGGCCACTACAACATCCCGCTGGTCCACGCGGACGCCGCCGACACCTTCATCGGCGCGCTGGCGGGCGTCGAGGATCCCGAGGCCAAGCGCAAGATCATTGGCAAGCTGTTCATCGACGTGTTCGAGGCCGAGGCGGGCCGCATCGCCGCCGACGGCCGGGGCCGGCCGGAGTTCCTGGCCCAGGGCACGCTCTATCCCGACGTGATCGAGAGCGTGTCGTTCTCCGGCGGCCCCTCGGTCACCATCAAGAGCCACCACAATGTCGGCGGCCTGCCGGCGCGCATGAACATGAAGCTGGTGGAGCCGCTGCGCGAGCTGTTCAAGGACGAGGTGAGGGCGCTCGGCCGCGAGCTCGGCCTGCCCGACGCCTTCGTCGGCCGCCACCCGTTCCCGGGCCCCGGCCTCGCCATCCGCTGCCCCGGCGGCGTGACCCGCGAGAAGCTGGACATCTTGCGCCACGCCGACGCGATCTATCTGGACGAGATCCGCAAGGCCGGGCTCTACGACGCCATCTGGCAGGCCTTCGCCGTGCTGCTGCCGGTGCGCACCGTGGGCGTGATGGGCGACGGCCGCACCTACGACCACGTCCTGGCGCTGCGCGCCGTGACCTCCGTGGACGGCATGACGGCGGACTTCTACCCCTTCGACATGACCTTCCTCGGCCGCGCCGCCACCCGCATCATCAACGAGGTCAAGGGCGTCAACCGCGTGGTCTACGACGTGACCTCGAAGCCCCCGGGAACCATCGAGTGGGAATGATTTAGGCCCCTCCGAACGCATTCAGGAATACGCCAGAGTGCGACGACCTGCGGCGGTTCAGCGCGCAGCCGCATGGGCGCAGCGGCGTCGGCGGGCGGGTTGCCGACCAAAGGTGCGTCGGCTTCATTGGGCGTGTCGCGTTCGCTCATGACGCGGCCTCCCGTCCGTGCAAACGATACTCAACATCTGCTGCGGCTCGCCACTGCGGAGACGCAACTCGGCGGCGCCGAACCGCCGATCGACGATCAGGACGTTCTGGAGGATTCGGCTGTTTGCGATCTGGGGGTCGCCATCGGTGCCAATGACGAAGAGCGCCGAAATTTCGCTCTGAACGATCCCGCGCGGGAACTCGACATAGACGCGACGCCCGTCGTCGTAGACCAAAGCGGCCGCCACGACGTCGTTTCGTCTGTGAGGCCGTTGCCATAATTCCGAGCCGTCACGACGTGAATCTCCGGCGTAGCGGGCACCGCCTTTCTCTGCGAGGTGGGCAGCTGTGGATGGGATGGTAACAGCGGTTAGGTTGCAATATCGTTGGCATGTTGCATCCAGATTTTGCGGACGCCATACTGGGTTCCCTCAATATCGATACTGATCAGGGTCTTACGCAGCGTTGTCGTATGATCCCAAAACCAGTCCGCAATGATATCCGCTTTGGGTGGTAGCGCGTTCGGTAACACACGCCTGAATTTGTCCTCCCAGATAGCTTCTGTGCAAAGTCGAGTGGCGACTTCGGACAGCATGCCCGCCGCCAAGTCGGGGATGGCACACAAATCTTCGAAGTCCTTGAACTCTGGATCCTGCGCCGTCGTGTTCAGCCGATAAACTCCCATGGGGCGACAGGCGTAGAATGCCGCCATGCGGGCGGCCGCCATAAGCGCGTCGTCGTGTCTTTTGTCGTTCGCGACAAACTCGTCCTGGTCTGTGATCCATGTGACGCTTCCGAACCGTGCACTCCAAAGTGACAGCAGGATCGCCGGGAAGTGTACCTTGCGTATCATCGACTCTAACGCGCGAGGCTGCCAGTTCGCCATTAGGCCAAGGCCATGATGAAAATCTAGGGCGGCGCTTGGATCGGTTGATAGCCACTTCTTTCTCTTATCGACAGCCACGGCGACAAGGTGACCGTCTATATTCGCAGAAGCGGATAGAAATGCGAAAAGCGCTTCCTGACGTCGTGGGTCGTCGAGACGCTTGTACGCCATCGTTCGCCCGTCTGGCAGCAATCGTCTTCGCGTTGAACGGATCGACGATAACCAGTCATGATTGCCGCCACGCATGACGAGGTAACAATATACCAAGTGGCTCGAGCTGGGGTGTTCTCCACCGTAGTCAGAGGCAATCACCAGATTGGCAGATTGGCCGAGCCTCGGCTCTTCTGCAGCAAGGAACTTCTGCAACGAATGACCCCAGGGCCAAAGGCGCCTGTGTGCAATGTTCGATGGGGTAAGCAGGCGCCAATCGTCACGGTGCGAATAGAAAGGGGGCATAGGTGGGTGTCGGATTTCGTACGAAAGGGGGGCGTTCACCTGCTCTTTATGAGCGAGCCTCCTTTACCCCAGATCGGTCTATTGGAATGACTTTCGTGGCAAGAAGATGTCGCCGTCATGATCTCGACAGGCGAAAATCGTTCGTCTGGTCCCAATAGTCGCCAGTGCGTCTGTTTTTCTGGGATTTTGCCCTGCAAAGCCAGAAGGGTAATTTCTTGACGGGCTGAATGTCGGACTATTTCTGCTCACATAGAAAAAAATGCCTTTTGCGTCAACTGGTTATATGAGATTTAAACAATCGAGTGGGAGACTTCCACAACCAGCGGCGGCGCCGGTTCGGCGCGCACGGGCCTTGGCTCGTCGTTTGCTCCGGCCGGGTCCGGTCGGTTCGCGCGGAGCATCTGTCGAGGTTGATCGACAGCAACCGGCGCCGGCGTCCGCGGGACGACAGCTTCAGCTTCAGTGTCGGCCGGTCGAATTACGTTTTTGTAAGTTTGATCGCGGTTCGGACCGGCCTATGTTCGTCCTCAAGCACAACCGGATGCACAAGGACAGCGCGGCCGATGGGTTCTCTTCCTCGCGTGAGCGAACTGACACGGGAATTCGTGTCCAGGCAGTTCGACGATCTGGGTCCGGAGGCGTGCCTGGCGGAAATCACCGAGTGCCTGATCCGGGAGAACCCGGAATTCCTGGACATGGCCCGCAATTGCGCCGCCGACATTGGCGACCCGCCCGCCATCATGGTCGGTTTCGGCATGTTCTATCAGCTGCTGGTCTCGGCCTCCGCCGGCACGCCGGTGCTGCACGCCTTGCCCTGCGTGACCGCTGATACGCGCGACGCGCTCGTGCGCGAGATCGACGAGGAGGGGTCGGACGCCTTCACGCTGCGGGCAATCGCGGATCTGGAACGCGCCAATCCCGAGCTCCTGCAGATGGCGCATGGGTTCGCCTCGCGCTTTGACGACTACCTGCTGGTGATGCAGGGCTTTGCCCTGCTCTACAGATCGCTCGACATTCAGTCGGCGACCGCCGGCAGATATCTGCACTGACGAACGGCGGCACGGGCATCTGGCCGGCTGGTTCACGGATGGCCGTCCGGGCGGGACCCCGGCGCTGCAGAAGCCCGGCCGGGCCGGGGGGATGACCGGGGGAGGGTGCACCCGGCCGGGCCCTGCAGTGCGCCTGCGCGGCCGCACCCTGGCCGAACTGACGTTTCCGGCCTTGACG
>JAEWEX010000445.1 GCA_023389135.1 Pseudomonadota bacterium
GGCCCGGGTAGCGCAGGTCGCTCCCGCCGCTGCGGCCGCCGCCGCCGGAGCCGCCATGGCCCCGACCGCCAGCGGTTCCGCCGTAACCGCCGCCACCGCTGCCGCCGCCGTAGCCGCCGCCACTTCCGCCGGAGCCCCCGCCACTTCCGCCGCCGGATCCGCCGCCGCTGCCCGATGCGCGGGCAGGGGTGAGCTGCATCAGAGTGGGCGCGAGATAGGCTGCGCCGACCGCGAGCCCGAGGCGTCCGAGCATGGCGCGACGGTCGATGGCCGGGGCCGTGCCGTTTCCGGGATCGGATTTCTTGGACATGGGTTCTCCCTCTCGCCATCCGCGAGCGTTGCCGACCGCCATGAATGGCGGCTCCGGGGTTGATCGGCCCCCGGTGCGGCGTCGCCTCGGGGGCCTTCACTGGGGACAACGGGAGGGCGGCGGGGCTTATTCCCGGCGCGGCGACTTTTTGCCCGGTGGTCAGGCGCCGTCGCCTGCGACGCCGGCGCCGCATCCGGTCTCGGCCTGGACGAGACCCCAGCCGAAGGTCGGGTCGCGTCCCGGTGCTCCGAGATCGCGGGCGCGGCCGGCCAGAGCCTCCACGATCTCCGCTGCCGGCCGCCCGGGCTCGCGGGCGCGCGCGACCGCCAGGGCGGCGGTCACGAACGGCGCGGCGAAGGAGGTGCCGGAGCGGAACCGGCCGCCGGATACGGAGGCCGCGGTCCAAAGCTGGACGCCCGGGGCTGCGAAGTCGATGTGCTCGCCGGCGGCCGCCTGCCGCCAGGCGCGCTCGCCGCTGTCCACCGCCGTCACCGCCACAACGCCCTCGAACGCGGCGGGGTAGAGCGCCTCCGCCCTCGGACCGGAATTGCCGGCGGCGGCGACCAGGATCACGTCGCGCGCAAGCGCTGCCGCCACCACACGCTCCAGCACCAGGTTGCGCGGGCCGGAGAAGGAGAGATTGACCACTCCGACCCCGCGCTCGACCAGGCCCGCCACCGCGCGGGCGATGTCGAAGGCGTCGGCCGCATCCTGGCCGCGCGCATCGCGGAAGAAGGCCTCGGCCACCACCAGCCGTGCGCGCGGCAAAAGGCCGGGCGTGCGGCTGTCGCCGCGGCCGGCGATTAGGATGGCGACGGCGGTGCCATGGATCGCGCCGGCCGCGGCGCGGTCCTCCGCGAGAACCGGCACGCGGGTGACATCGACATCGGCAAGCGCCGCATGGCCATCGTTGACGGTCGTGTCCACCATGCCGATGGCCGGCAGGCCGGCGCAGTCTTCGCCCGGCTCGGGCCAGCCGATCATCTGGAACGCCGCGCAGCCGTCGTCGCCGCAGGGCAGGCTGCCGGGCCGGTAGACGTGGTTGAGGTCCACCAGGCTGCCGGGCGAGATCTGCTCGACCCGGGCCGGCGCCTGGGCGGGCGTGACGCCGGCCGGGAGCCGGAACCGCGCCACCTCGGCGCCGATCAGGTCGATGCGCGCGCGCGACAACACGGTGAAGCCCGCCGCCGCGATGCGGTCGATGTCGGCCGCGGTCGGCGCGGAGACCACGATTTCCGGGCGCGGCGGCGGGGCGCGCCGCCGCCGGGGCCGGCTCGGGCCGCTGTAGCTGAAGCTGCCGCCGGAGGAGGCGCGCGCCGTGTCCAGCCGCATCAGCGCCGGCGCCGCATAGGCCGCGCCGAGCGCCAGGCCGAGCCGCGCCAGCATCCGGCGGCGGGTGGGGTCGGGGCGCGTACGGTCGGTCATGTCGGTTCGTCTCCCAGGCGGCGGCGGATCGCGCGCATGCCGGTGCAACGGATCGGCCGCGCAGTCTATTCTAGCGCCCGTCCTGAAAAATTCCGCGCTGGTTCGGCCCGGTTGTCGCGTCGTTGCTCTGTTCGGGAATAAATCCGCCGGGGGCCCGTTCTCCCGCCATGAGGCTGGTCCCATACCGCCGGAGCCGTGCGTCGTGAGTGAAGACATCCGCCATGCCATGGTCGCCATGATCCCGAGGCTGCGGGCGTTCGCGCGCTCGCTTGCGGGATCGGCGGACGCGGCCGACGACCTGGTGCAGGCGACCTGCGAGCGCGCGCTGCGCAATGTCGAAAGCTGGCAGCCCGGCACGCGGCTCGACAGCTGGATGTTCCGCATCATGCGCAATCACTGGATCGACGTGTGGCGCGCCCGCCGGCCGGAGACGCCGCTGGGTGATCCCGACGCCGGATACGACATAGCCGGCGAGGACGGGGCCGCGACGGCCGAGAGCCGGCTGATGCTTGGCTCGGTGATGGGGCATGTGCAGGCGCTGCCGGAGGACCAGCGCTCGGTGCTGGTGCTGGTCTGCGTCGAGGGCCTGAGCTACCGCGAGGCGGCGGGCGTGCTGGACGTGCCGATCGGCACGGTGATGAGCCGGCTGGCGCGGGCGCGCAAGGCGGTGGCGGATGCCATGGATGGCGGCGTCGCGGCCGCCGGAGGTGCGAGATGACCACGAGCAGGATCACGGACGACATGCTGATGGCCTATGTGGACGGAGAACTGGAGCCCGGGCCCCGCGCCGATATCGCCCGCGCCATCGCGGCCGATCCGTCCCTTGCGCGGCGCGCCGAACGCATGCGCGCCTCGGCCGCGTCGGTGCGGCAGGCTTTCGC
>JAEWEX010000512.1 GCA_023389135.1 Pseudomonadota bacterium
TTTGCCGAGCCGTACGCGCATGGTGAAGAGGGACAAGATCGCGAGACAGCCGCCAGTCGATGCACTCGTCCAGGAATATCCTCACCCAACAGTGTCCAGCATGCGGTTGCCTGCCTCCTCCAGGAACGCCAGCACCTGGGCACGCTGCACCGATGGAAACCCTTCCAGGAAATCGTCGATGGTCTACCCGACCTCGAGATGGTCGAGTAACGTCTGGACTGGCACGCGGGTGCCGCAGAACACCACGGCACCTCCCATCACGTCGCCATCGCGGCAGATGATCTTGTCGCCCATACACCAATTCTAGCGCGCAACGGTCACGACGCAAAACGGCCGGGAGATCGCTCTCCCGGCCGTTCGTTTCTTGCGCGCCCCCGCGGCGGGGGCGGTCCGCGTCAGTGCGCGAGGATCGCCAGCAGCAGCGCCACGATGTTGGTGATCTTGATCATCGGGTTCACGGCCGGGCCGGCGGTGTCCTTGTAGGGATCGCCCACCGTGTCGCCGGTGACCGCCGCCTTGTGGGCCTCCGAGCCCTTGCCGCCGTAGTGGCCGTCCTCGATGTACTTCTTGGCGTTGTCCCAGGCGCCGCCGCCGGACGTCATGGAGATGGCCACGAACAGGCCGGTGATGATGGTGCCGAGCAGCATCGCGCCCACCGCCGAGAACGCCGCCGACTTGCCGGCGATGGCGTAGATCACGAAGTAGCCCACCACCGGCGACAGGACCGGCAGCAGCGAGGGGATGAACATCTCCTTGATCGCCGCCTTGGTCAGCATGTCCACCGCGCGGCCGTAGTCGGGACGGTCGGTGCCCTGCATGATGCCGGGCTTCTCGCGGAACTGGCGGCGGACCTCCTCCACCACCGCGCCGGCGGCGCGGCCGACCGCGGTCATGCCCATGGCCCCGAACAGGTAGGGCAGCAGGCCGCCGAACAGCAGGCCGACCACCACATAGGGGTTGGACAGCGAGAAGTTCAGCTCCACCCCCTGGAAGTAGGGGAACTGCTCGGCGTTGGAGATGAAGTAGTTCAGGTCCTCGGTATAGGCCGCGAACAGCACCAGCGCGCCGAGGCCGGCGGAGCCGATGGCGTAACCCTTGGTGACGGCCTTGGTGGTGTTGCCCACCGCGTCCAGCGCGTCGGTGGTGTTGCGCACCTCGCCCGGCAGGTCGGCCATCTCGGCGATGCCGCCGGCGTTGTCCGTCACCGGGCCGAAGGCGTCGAGCGCCACCACCATGCCGGCCAGCGCCAGCATCGTCGTCACCGCGATGGCGATGCCGAACAGGCCGGCGAGGCTGTAGGTCACGATGATGCCGGCGATGATCACGATGGCCGGCAGCGCCGTCGCCTCCATGGAGACCGCAAGGCCCTGGATGACGTTGGTGCCGTGGCCCGTCACCGAGGCGGAGGCGATGGACGTCACCGGGCGGTAGTTGGTGCCGGTGTAGTACTCGGTGATCCAGATGATCAGGCCGGTGACGACCAGGCCGGCGAAGCCGCACAGGAACAGGTCGAGGCCGGTGAAGGTGGCGCCGCGGCTGGTGGTGTACTCGGTGCCGAAGCCCAGCAGCAGCGCCGTCACGATGCCGATGCCCACGAAGGACAGCACCGCGGAGGCGATGAAGCCCTTGTAGAGCGCGCCCATGATGGAGTTGTTGGCGCCCAGCTTGACGAAGAACGTGCCCGCGATCGAGGTCGGGATGCAGATCGCGCCGATGGCCAGCGGATAGAGCAGCATGCTGTCCACCACCGGCTGGCCGGTGAAGAAGATCGCGGCGAGCACCATGGTGGCGACCACGGTCACCGCATAGGTCTCGAACAGGTCGGCCGCCATGCCGGCGCAGTCGCCGACATTGTCGCCGACATTGTCGGCGATGGTGGCGGGGTTGCGCGGGTCGTCCTCGGGGATGCCGGCCTCGACCTTGCCCACGAGGTCGCCGCCGACGTCCGCGCCCTTGGTGAAGATGCCGCCGCCGAGGCGGGCGAAGATGGAGATCAGCGAGGCGCCGAAGCCCAGCGCCACCAGCGCGTCGACCACGGTGCGGTCGGCGGCGGTGTAGCCCATGCCGGTCAGGACGGTGTAGTAGCCCGCCACCGCCAGGAGCGCGAGGCCGGCCACCAGCATGCCGGTGACCGCGCCCGCCTTGAAGGCGATGTCGAGGCCGGCGGCGAGGCTGGTCGCCGCCGCCTGGGTGGTGCGGACATTGGCGCGGACGGAGACGTTCATGCCGATGAAGCCGGCCGCGGCCGACAGGATGGCGCCGATGGCGAAGCCCACGGCCACCGTGATCGACAGCAGAAGGGCCACGATCACGAAGATGATCACGCCGACGACGGCGACGGTCGTGTATTGCCGCGTCAGATAGGCCTGCGCGCCTTCCTGGATGGCGGCTGCGATTTCCTGCATGCGCGCATTGCCCGCATCCGCCGACATCACGCTGCGGATCGCCCACACCCCGTAGACGATCGACAGCAGGCCCGCGGCGATGATCACCAGAAGTGAGGTCATGGTCCGTCCCTGTATGTGACTGGTTGGGCGGCCGGACCGGCTGCGTTGGATATGCAGCCGCCGTTCGGATTCGGCCTATCGTCCCGGCCCGCCCCGTGAAAAGCGGGCGGACATTGCCAAACTTGGCCTGCCCGCGCAACGAATGCTTTAGGCGGCCGCTCCACGGCGGTCGCGGGGCAGCGCCAGCATGAGGATGGCGAGGCCGACCGCCGCGATGGGGAACACGCCGATGTTGATTCCCTGCCAGCCGAACACGTGCAGCACGCCGCCCGACATCAGCGAGCCGACGGTCACCGTGCCGAACACCGCGAAGTCGTTGACCATCTGGACGCGGTTGCGCTCCGCCGGCGCGTGGGCGGCGGCCACCATGGCGGTGGCGGAGATGAAGGAGAAGTTCCAGCCGACGCCGAGCAGAATCAGCGCGGCGTCGAAATGCAGGGTGGACAGGCCCGTGAGCGCCACCGCCGACCCTGCCGCGATCAGCACGAACCCCAGCGCACCGATGCGGGTGGCGCCGTGGCGGGCGATCAGGCCGCCGGTGAAGAAGCTCGGCCCGTACATGGCCAGCACGTGCCACTGGATGGTCCAGGCGGCGTCCGACAGCGAGTGGCCGCAGGCCACCATGGCCAGCGGGCTCGCGGTCATGACGAAGTTCATCAGGAAGAAGCTGGCGACGCCCGCCGCCATGGCGACCAGCAGCCGGCGGTCGCGCAGGATCTCCGGCACGCTGCGCACCACGGTGCCGGCGGCGGGGACCGGCACCGGGCGCGACGGCTTCAGGAAGATCGCAATGATGAGGCCGGCGACCAGCGTGACGCCGACCTGCGCGGCATAGGCGCCGGCGAACGGGATCGGGTCGGTCAGGTCGCGGGTGGCGATGATGAGCTGCGGCCCGACGATGCCGGCCAAGATGCCGCCCGCCAGCACCCACGAGATCGCGCGCGGGCGGAAGGCAGGGCTTGCGTCGTCGGCGGCGGCGAAGCGGAACAGCTGCACGAACGCGCCCCAGACGCCGCACAGCGCGGTGCCGGCGCAGAACAGCGCGAACGAGCCCGACAGGATCGCGACCATGGCCACAAGCCCGCCCGCGGCCCCGATCAGCGCGCCGGCGAGGAACGCCGCCCGGCGGCCGTAGCTGCGCGAGATCCGGGACGCCGGCACGGTGCCGCAGGCGACCCCGATCATGTAGACGCTGAAGGGAAGGGTCGCGAGCGCCGGCTCGCCGGACAGATAGGCCCCGACGAGCCCGCCGGTGGTGATGACGATGCCGGCATTGGCGCCGCCGACGCCGTGGGCCGCGGCGAGCACGAGCGCGTTGTGCCGCGCCAGCCGGTCGTCGTCCAGGGCCGCGGGCTGCATGCGGGAAACCTCAGAAGTGCCGGAACATTCCGGGGGCGATGGGCATGACGCCCCCCTCTCCTAGCATGCGGACGCCGGCGGCGGGGGCGTCCGTCACGCGGCCGACGCGGGCGACGTCGACGCCGGCCGCGCGGGCGGCCGCCTCGAAGGCGGGGCC
>JAEWEX010000066.1 GCA_023389135.1 Pseudomonadota bacterium
GTGTTGACCACGATGGTGCCCGGCCGCTCGCCGGTGGGATTGGCCACCACGGTGCGGGCATACTTGCCACCCGCGCCGGACGGCGCGTAGGCCGTGAGAAAACTGGACATGCCGCCCGTTCCGCGGCCGCTGTCGACGCAGCCTCCCAGCGCAAGGGCGACGCACGCCACCGCAATCCCGAACTTTCCGAACGTCATCCCGAGAATCTCCCGCCACCACTTCGCCGCATTTTGTAACAGCCCGCCATGGCGATCGTCAGCCTTGAAGACGCCGCGTTAAGGCGCGAGCCTTCATTTTTCTGACAGGTGTCGGATATCGGTGACAGGTCGCTTCGCTCCATGCCCCTCCTGACCAGACGCAACCTGCTGCTCGGCGGCGGCGCGGCGGCACTCGCCGGCGCTGGCGGCGGCGCCTATGCAGGCTATATCGAGCCGGCGGTGAGGCTCGTCGTCACACCCTACGCGCCGGCCGTGCCGGACTGGCCGGCCGATCTCGCCCTCACCATCGCCGTGATCTCCGACACCCATGCCGGCGGGCCCAATATGGGGCTCGCCCGCATCGAGGAGATCGTCGCCACGGCCAACGCGCTTGCGCCCG
This sequence comes from Pseudomonadota bacterium, assembly GCA_023389135.1. Taxonomy (GTDB): domain Bacteria; phylum Pseudomonadota; class Alphaproteobacteria; order Rhizobiales; family Methylopilaceae; genus Agaricicola. The sequence goes on from JAEWEX010000066.1 coordinate 598, forward strand.
ACATCATCGTCCACCTCGGCGATCACGAGGCGACGCATCCCTTCAGCACCGAGCACGTGCCGCCGGCCGCCTGGTCGGCGGCGCTGTCGAGGCTCGCGGCGCCGCTCGGCGTGTTCACGATCCTCGGCAACCATGACTGGTGGGAGAATGCCGAGGCGGTGCGCGCCGCCGTGCTGGCGACCGGCCATCGCTTCCTGGAGAACGACGCGGTGCTGCTGGAAAAGAACGGCCGGCGCTTCTGGGTGGCGGGCCTCGGCGACCAGATCGCGCATCATGTCGGCCGCCACAGGTTCCGCGGCGTCGACGACCTGCCCGGCACGCTGGCGCAGCTCGACACCGACGACCCGGCGATCCTGCTGGTGCACGAGCCAGACATCTTCGTGCAGGTGCCGCCGCGCATCGCGCTTACGCTCGCCGGGCACACCCATGGCGGGCAGATCCACCTGCCGGGCCTGCCCAACCCGTTCGTACCCTCGGCCTATGGCGACCGGTTCCGTTACGGCCACATCGTGGAGGATGGGCGCCACCTGATCGTGTCCGGCGGGCTCGGCACGTCGCGCATCCCGGTCAGGTTCGGCGTACCGCCGGAGATCGTGCTGGTGCGGCTGGGGGCGGCCTGACATGCGCGGCCGGCGACCGCGCGGCGACGGAAAAGCAGTGCTGCCGCCCCGCCGCCCGGCCTTGGCGCTGCCCCATGCCATGCTATAAGTCTCGGAACATGTTCAAAAGCCTTGGATTTCACGCGTGACGGAGACTTCCACCACACCCTTGCTGGACAAGGTCCCGTTCCCGGCCGACCTGCGCGCCTTGCCCGAGAGCGCGCTGCGGCAGGTCGCCGACGAGTTGCGCTCGGAGATGATCGACGCCGTGGCGGTCACCGGCGGCCATCTCGGCGCCGGGCTGGGCGTGGTCGAACTCACGGTTGCCCTGCATTACGTCTTCGACACGCCGGCCGACCGGATCATCTGGGACGTCGGCCACCAGGCCTATCCCCACAAGATACTGACCGGGCGGCGCGACCGCATCCGCACGTTGAGGCAGGGCGGCGGCCTTTCCGGATTCACCAAGCGCTCCGAGAGCGAATACGACCCGTTCGGCGCGGCTCATTCCTCGACTTCCATCTCCGCCGGCCTCGGCATGGCCGTGGCCCGCGACCTCGCCGGCGGCCACAACAATGTGGTGGCGGTGATCGGCGACGGCGCCATGTCGGCCGGCATGGCCTACGAGGCCATGAACAATGCCGGCGGCCTCGGCGCGCGCATGATCGTGATCCTCAACGACAACGACATGTCGATCGCGCCCCCCGTGGGCGGCATGTCGTCCTATCTGGCGCGGCTGGTGTCGGGCCGCACCTACATGTCGCTGCGCGAGATGGGCAAGGGCATCGCCCGCCACCTGCCGAAATTCGTCGAGCGCGGCGCCGAGCGCGCGGAAAGCCTGGCGCGCGGCTTCGCCATGGGCGGCACCATGTTCGAGGAACTCGGCTTCTTCTATGTGGGCCCCATCGACGGGCACAATCTCGACCACCTCCTGCCGGTGCTCCGCAACGCCCGGAACGCGCCGGTCGGCCCGGTGCTGGTCCATGTGGTGACCCAGAAGGGCAAGGGCTACGGCCCGGCGGAGCAGTCCGCCGACAAGTATCACGGCGTGGTGAAGTTCGACGTCGCGACCGGCGCGCAGAGCAAGGCCAAGTCCAACGCCCCGTCCTACACCCGCGTGTTCGCCGACAGCCTCGTGCGCGAGGCCTCCCGCGACGACCGCATCGTCGCCATCAGCGCCGCCATGCCGTCCGGGACCGGCCTCGACGTGTTCGGGCAGGCATTCCCCGAGCGCACCTTCGACGTGGGCATCGCCGAACAGCATGCCGTGACCTTCGCCGCCGGTCTCGCCACCGAGGGCTGGAAGCCGTTCGTCGCCATCTACTCGACGTTCCTCCAGCGCGGCTACGACCAGATCGTCCATGACGTCGCGATCCAGAACCTGCCGGTGCGGTTCGCCATGGACCGGGCGGGCCTTGTCGGCGCCGACGGCGCGACCCATGCCGGGTCATTCGACATCGCCTACCTCGCCTGCCTGCCCAACATGGTGGTCATGGCCGCCGCCGACGAGGGCGAACTCGCGCGCATGGTCGCGACCCAGGTCGCGCTGGACGACCGCCCCTCGGCCCTGCGCTATCCGCGCGGCGAAGGCGTCGGCGTCGACATCCCCGAGGCGCCGGAGCCGCTGGAGATCGGCCGCGGCCGCGTCGTCCGCGAGGGCGGGCGCATCGCGCTGCTGTCGCTGGGCACCCGGCTGGCGGAATGCCTCGCCGCCGCGGAGGACCTCGCCTCGCAGGGCCTCGCCGCGACGGTCGCCGACGCGCGCTTCGCCAAGCCGCTCGACCGCGACATGATCCTGGGCCTCGCACGCGACCACGAGGTGCTGGTGACGGTGGAGGAAGGCTCGGCCGGAGGGTTCGGCGCACATGTGCTGCAGCTCCTCGCCGCGGAGGGCGCGCTCGACGTCGGCCTGAAGGTCCGCACCATGACGCTGCCGGACCGCTTCATCGACCAGGACGCGCCCGCGCGGCAATATGCCGAGGCCAGGCTCGACCGCGCCGGCATCGTCGCCACGGTGCTGGCGGCCATGGGCCGCTCGGAGCCCGCAGCGCGCCGCGCCTGACATCGGCAGGATCCGCAGGACCGGGCGGCGCGCTTCCAGGAGCAATCGTCCGGTGTGCGCGGATCGCGCGTCCGGCTACACTTCGACTTAAATGTTTTGCAAGAGCGTGCCCCCGTTAGCGCAACCGGGGCGGGCTAGACATGACTTCATTGATGCGACGTTTTGCAGGCGACCGCAGTGGTGCGATCATCGTGCTGTTCGGCCTCACCCTGCTTCCCGCGATCGCCATGATCGGGGCGGCCGTCGATTATTCGCGCGCCTCCAATGCCCGCACCAAGCTGACCGCCGCACTCGACGCCGCCACGCTGGCGCTGGCCCGGCGTCCGGTGATGCCGGACGGGGAGGCGCGCGCCTTCCTGGAAAGCTTCGTGGACGCCGCGCTGGACAGCCACGAGATCACGCTGACCTGGGCCATCCAGGAGTTCCAGCAGGCCAACAACCAGATCGTGGTGTCGGCCACGGCGACGCTGCCCTCGCAGATCATGGGCGTGCTGAACATCGACTACATGGACATCGGCGCCAACACCCAGGTCGTCCGGGAGCAGAAGCGGGTGGAACTGTCGCTGGCGCTGGACGTGACCGGCTCGATGGCCGGCACCAAGATCGCGGCGCTCCGGGATTCCGCGACCGACCTCGTGAACATCATGTACGACACCGCGGTCAGCCAGAACGACGTCCGCATCGCGCTTGTGCCCTATGTGACGGCCGTGAACATCAAGGCGCCGGGCGTGTTCTCCATGGACTGGATCGATACCGAGGGCCTGTCGCTCTACAACGGCGCGAACATCGACCCGATGCCCGACACGATCATCGAGGTCGAGGAGCCGGAGCCCGAGGCTGGCGACTGCAGCGGCCTGAAGGGCAAGAAGAAAAGGGACTGCGAAAACGGGCAGGAGGACGACGAGGATGACGTCGCCGACTGCAGCAAGCTCAAGGGCAAGAAGAAGAGGGACTGCGAGGACGCCCAAGAGCAAGCAAGGGACTGCAGCGACCTGCGCGGCCGCGAGCGCGGCGAGTGCGAGTCCGGCCGCAGTTCGGCGCTGCGCTGGCCCTCCTTCGCCGAGCTTGCCGGCGGCGACGATCCGGTCCATCTCGCCGCGACGCGGCAGGAGACCATCCCCGGCTTCGCGACCCACAATCTCGCCCTGTTCGACCGCATTCCCGGAGCCACGTGGAAGGGCTGCGTCGAGGCGCGTCCGGCACCCTACGACGCCCGCATCGACGCGCCGGACCAGAACACGCCGGACACGCTGTTCGTGCCCTATTTCTGGCCGGACGAGCCCGACAGCGGCGGCTCCTACGTGAACAGCTATCTGGTCGACACGCCCATCGACGCCAACAATCCCACCGTCACCGAGCGCCAGCGCAACCCCAAGAAATACGAAAGCGGATCGCGCGGCGGCCAGCGCTCGATCGTTGAGACCCCGTCGCAGACCTATGGCCCCAACATGAGCTGCGCCGATCCGGTGGAGCCGCTGACCAGCAACCGCGACCTCCTGCTGGCCCGGATCGCCGGCCTGCGCGCCTGGAACAACTCCGGCACCAATGGCGCCCAGGGCCTGTTCTGGGCCTGGAACATGGTGTCGCCGTCCGAGCCGTTCTCGCAGGCGACCCCCTGGGGCCAGCGCGACGTGCTGAAGGCAGTGGTGATGATGACCGACGGCGAGAACCAGATGCACGCCAACTACACCAACCACAACGGCTCGGACTACACGTCCTATGGGTTCCTCAACGAGGAGCGGCTGGGCACCACCAACCGCGGCACGGCCAATACGCGCATCAACGAGCGCTTCAGCACCATGTGCGCGGCCATGAAGGCGCAGGGCATCCGGCTCTATACGATCACGTTCCAGCTCAATTCGGCGTCCACCCAGAGCGTGTTCCGCAACTGCGCGACGGAACCGCGGCTCTACTTCAACTCCCCGTCCAGCGATGCCCTGCGCGCGGCGTTCCAGGAGATTGCGTTCGACCTGTCGAACCTGCGCATCAGCCGGTAACGCTCCGGCGCTGGACAGGGCCGCCGCGGCGGCCCATGACGGGCGGCATGGCAGACGCGACCGACCTCGCCCCGACGCGCCTCGACCTGCACCTGGTGCAGCACGGGCTGTTCGAGACGCGCGCGCAGGCGCAGGCCGCGATCCGCGCCGGCGCGGTGACCGTCGACGGGCGGGTGGCGTCCAAGCCGTCTTCGACGGTCCCGGCGGGCGCGGCCATCTCCGCCACGCCGGCGCATCCCTGGGTGTCACGCGGAGGCGTCAAGCTCGCCGCGGCGCTGGACCGTTTCGGCATCGACCCCGTCGGCCGCCACTGCCTCGACATCGGTGCATCGACCGGCGGGTTCACCCACGTGCTGCTGGCGCGCGGCGCGGCTTCGGTTACGGCGGTGGATGTGGGACGCGGCCAGTTCCATGCGCGGCTCGCGGGCGACCCGCGGGTCCGGCTGCATGAAGGGCTCGACGCGCGGGCACTGACGGCCGTGCATCTGTTGGCGCCGCCGTCGCTGATCGTGGCGGATGTCAGCTTCATCTCGCTGGACAAGGCGCTGACGAACGCCCTGGCGCTGGCCGCCCCGCGCGCCGTGCTCGCGGTCCTCGTCAAGCCTCAGTTCGAAGTCGGACGAGCCCGGATCGGCCGTGGCGGGATCGTGCGGGACGAAGCCGCCCGCGCGGACGCCATCGCCGGCGTCGCCGGCTGGCTCGACGCCGAGGGCTGGGCGGTGCGGGGCCATGTCCCCTCCCCCATTACCGGCGGCGACGGCAACCAGGAGACGCTTCTTGCCGCAGACCGGCGCTGACACGCTGCTGATCGAGAAACTGGGCCATCGTGGCGACGGCATCGCGCATGCGGCCGGCGGGGCCGTCCACGTGCCCTATACGCTGGCGGGCGAGCGGGTGGAGGTCGACGGCGGCGGCGCGCGCGCCATGCCGCTGCGCATCGTCACCCCCTCGCCGGACCGCATCGCGCCGTTCTGCCCGCATTTCGGCACCTGCGGCGGCTGCGCCATCCAGCACATGGCGACCGGCCCCTATCTGGACTGGAAGCGGTCGCTGGTGGTCGACGCCCTGTCCCATGCCGGCGTTGAGGCGCAGGTCGATCCCGTGCGCGACGGGCACGGCGCCGGCCGCCGGCGGATCACGCTGCACGCGCGGCTCGATCGCGACATCCTGCGCGTCGGATTCGCCGCGGCGCGCTCGCACAGCATCGTGCCCATAGACCGCTGCCCGATCACCGTGCCGGCGCTCAAGGGCGCGATCCCGGCCGCCTGGAAGATCGCTGAGGCACTGAAGCCGCGGAAGAAGCCGCTGGACATCGCGGTGACCGCCACCGCCAGCGGGCTCGATGTGGACGTCCGCGGGGCCGGCCCGGTGGAGGGCCGCCTGCGGCTGGAGCTGGGCGCGCTGGCGGAGGCCTGCGACCTGGCGCGGCTCTCGATCCACGGCGACGTCATCCTGGAGCGGCGGACGCCCACGGTGCGGTTCGGCACGGTGTCGGTGTCGCCGCCGCCGGGAGGCTTCCTGCAGGCGACCGAGGCGGGCGAACGGGAGCTTGCCCGGCTGGTCGCGGACGGCGTCGGCGAGGCGCGGCGCATTGCCGACCTGTTTGCGGGATGCGGCACCTTCGCGCTTCGGCTGGCGGCGGGCGCGCATGTCCATGCAGTGGAACACGACCGGCCGGCGCTGGCGGCGCTGGACCGCGCCGCGCGGCAGGCCCGCGGGCTCAAGCCGGTCACGGTGGAGGCCCGCGACCTGTTCCGCCGACCGCTGATGCCGGCGGAGCTTGCCGCTTACGATGCGGTGGTTGCCGATCCGCCGCGGGCGGGCGCGGAGGCGCAGGCGCGCCAGATCGCGGCCTCCACGGTCGCGACCGTCGTCATGGTGTCGTGCGCGCCATCCACACTGGCGCGAGACCTCGCCATCCTGCTGTCGGGCGGCTACCGTATCGAGCGCGTGGTGCCGGTGGACCAGTTCCGGCACAGCGCCCATGTGGAGACGGTGACGGTTCTGAAGCGCAGGTGAGGGCCTTCCGGAGGACCGCTGCTGCCGCCTCGCGTCACCGCCCCGCATCCGCCGACACGCCTGCGCCGGGCGCTGCTGCTCGCGGCGGCCGGGCTGTCGCTCGCGGCAGGATTTGTGCTGCTGCCGCTGCCGGTGCCGCTGGGCGTGCCCCTGATCGGGCTCGGCCTCGTGCTCGGGGTCTCGGGATCGCGCCGGCTGGCCGGCGCGGTGCGGCTGCTGCGGCGAAGGCACGAGCCGGCCGACCGGGCGCTCGGATGGATCGAGATCCGGCTTTCGGGCCATGCATTCGCCGCGCTGCGGCGGACCGGGCGACGGTCGCGTCGGACCGGCCGTTCACCTGACATCTAGAATCCGGAACGACAGCCAAGCCCTTGGCGAAAAAATGGATTCGGCTCCGAAACCAAGAAACCGGTTCAGAGCCAGCGCCAGGAATTGCTCTCGAACAGCATGACCTCGCCCTGTCGCACCACGGTGAGCGGCGCCTCGGCCCGGTCCATGCCGCCGATCATGGCCATCAGCGCCCGGGCGACGCCGCCATGGGTGACGGCCACGGTGTCGCCGGTCAGGCCGTCGAGCCACGGCTGGAGCCGTTCGGTCAGCATGTGGTAGCTCTCGCCGCCGGGCGGGACGAAGCCCCATTTGTCGGCCTCGCGGCCGGAGGCGCCGTCCGGGTCGCGCTGCGCGAGCTCCGGCCAGGTCAGCCCTTCCCAGCGGCCGAAGGTGATCTCCTTCAGCCGGTCGTCCAGCGCGTAGCCGGCAGGGTCGAGGCCCATGGCCGTGCGCAGCCGCTCCATGGTCTCGCGGGTTCGGCCCAGCGGGCTCGAGACATAGTGGGCAGCGGCCGCATCCGTCATGACGCGGGCCAGCACGCGGCCGGCCGCGTCGGCCTGGTCGCGGCCGCGGCCGTTCATGGCGATATCGCGCTGGCCCTGGAGCCGGCCCTCGACGTTCCACGGCGTCTCGCCGTGACGGACGATGAACAGTCGCACGTCCGACCCCGCTCAGTCCTTGACCAGCGTCATGTCGGGCGCCTCGGGGTTCTTCATGCCCACGATGTGGTAGCCGGAATCGACGTGGTGGATCTCGCCGGTCACGCCCCGCCCGAGATCGGACAGGAGGTAGAGGCCGGCATCTCCCACCTCGTCGATGGTGACCGTGCGCCGCAGCGGCGCGTTCAGCTCGTTCCACTTCAGGATGTAGCGGAAATCGCCGATGCCGGAGGCGGCCAGCGTCTTGATGGGGCCGGCCGAGATGGCGTTGACGCGGATGCCCTGCGGCCCGAGGTCGGCCGCCAGGTAGCGCACGCTCGCCTCAAGCGCCGCCTTGGCGACCCCCATGACGTTGTAGTGCGGCATCCACTTCTCGGCGCCGTAATAGGTCAGCGTCAGGATCGAGCCGCCGGCGCTCATCAGCTTCTCGGCGCGCTGGGCGACGGCGGTCAGCGAGTAGCAGGATATGTCGAGGGTGCGCCGGAAGTTCTCGGCGCTGGTGTCGACGTATCGGCCGGTCAGTTCGTCCTTGTCGGAGAA
>JAEWEX010000142.1 GCA_023389135.1 Pseudomonadota bacterium
CGCAGCACCGCGGCCTCAAGCTCGGTCCGGTCCGCCGCGCACCGGCGCTGTCGGCCGATCCGGCGCCCGTGCTGGTCACCGCCTCCATCGACGCCGCCAGCGTGCGGCCGGCCAGCATGGCCCGCGACCGCGGCCAGGCCCGCTTCGCCCATCCGGACCAGTCGTCGATCTCCGCATTGATGGCGCCGCCGTCGCGCACCATCGCCATGGCGTTCGGCGGCAATCCCACCGGCGGCCTCAGGAGCGACACCTTCCGCGGCCGCGCGGTGGCGCTGATCCCGACGATCCGCGTCGACCGGCCAGACCAGGCCGGGCGTTTCGCGCAGCGCGGCGGCTGACGGGCCGGCCACCGCACCCGCAGCTCCGCGAGCCCCTTCAGGCTGAACGCTTCCGCGGCCCGCAGCCCGTCCTGACGCAGGCCGGGCAGCCAGGCCTCCCCCAAGCGCGGCGGCGAAAGATCAGCCGGCCATGCCCAGCGCCGCGAGATAGAGCTCCAGGATCGCCTCCTGCTCCTGGCGCTCGCTGGGCTCCTGCTTGCGCAGGGCCACGACCTTGCGCAGCACCTTGGCGTCGAAGCCGTTGCCCTTGGCCTCGGCATAGACCTCGCGGATGTCCTCGGAAATGCCCTTCTTCTCCTCCTCGAGCCGCTCGATGCGCTCGATGAAGGCGCGCAACTGGTCCTTGGCGATCTCGTCGGGGTTCGACATCGGGGAAACTCCGCTGGGTATGGGACAGGCCGGGACGACGGTCTCGGGCGAAACGGGCGCCGGGTCAAGCCGGCGGCGGCTCGTGGTGGTGGACAGCGGAGCCGGCCGCGAACGCCGCCTGCGCCGCGGCCGGCGCCTCGGCCTGATAGAGGGCCTTCCACCGCTCGTAGGGCATGCCGTAGACGGCCTCGCGGGCTTCGTCCCGGGTCAGCGGCCGCCCCGTCGCCTGCGCCGCGTCCACCATCCAGTTGGACAGGCAGTTCCGGCAGAAGCCGGCAAGGTTCATGACGTCGATGTTCTGCACGTCGGTGCGACGGCGGAAATGCGCGATCAGGCGTCGCAGCACCGCGGCCTCAAGCTCGGTCCGGTCCGCCGGCGGCAGGCCCGCGAACCCCTCGGCCGGCGCCGGATCGGTGCGCGAGCCGTGATGCTGAACCTGCGTCATGGCCGGCCCCGAGAGGAGCGGCGGCAGGATGCGCGCGAGCCGCTCGGCCCATGCCGTGGCGCCGGCCGCGTCCGCGATCAGGTCCTGTCGGATTTCCAGCAGCGCGTGCGGCAGGCCGCGCAGGGTGGCGTGCCGATGCATGGTGTCGCCCGCCAGCGCCCCGTCATAGGGCTCGTTGTCGCCCACCGTCAGCCCCTCCGCCCGCAGCGCCTCGATCAGCGGCCGGGCGAGCCGCGGGTCGCGGTCCCACAGCACCGCCGCCTGCCACGGCCGCTCCCGCCCGCGCCACACCGGCGTGAAGCTGTGGAGCGAAAGGATCGCCGGGACGGAGCCGGCGGCCGCCCGTGCGTCGAGTGCGGCGGCGATGGCCCCGTGATAGGGCCGGTGGAAGCGCTCGAGCCGCCGGGCGACCTCTTCTCCATCGATGGCGGCATTGCCCGGAACCACCGCCCCGTCGGAGAGCCGCATCACCAGCGTCGGGTCGTCCTCGCCGCGATTGGGATCGATCAGGAGCCGGGAGTAGCGCGTCAGGAGGGCCTCGGCGCCCAGCCGTCCGGACAGCGCCCGCGTCACGGCCGCGACCCCGATATCCCAGCCGATGTGCCGGTCCAGCTGTCCCTGCGGCAGGCCCAGCGTGCCATACTCCGGAGGCAGCGCGTTGGAGGCGTGGTCGGCCAGCAGCAGCAGGGGGCTGTCGTTCCCGGCCGCAAGGTGTTCCACGGGTGTGAAGTCGGTTTCGGACGGCGCGGTCATGGTGCCCGCAACATAGTGACGGGCGCGCCGGCATGCCATAGGAAGAACGGGCCGCGCCCGAAGCCCGGCGCCCGACGCCCCCTGGCAATGACGGCGCGACCGAACGCCGAATGAGGCAAACCCGACGCCGATGGCAGCCCTCGACCGCACCGACATCGCCCCAGATGGCGCGCAGGCCGTAGCCTTCGCGGCGCTGGTGATCGGCGCGCTGGCCATGGCGGCGTCGCCGATCTTCGTCCGCATCGCCGATGTCGGCCCGTTCGCCTCCGCGTTCTGGCGGGTGGCGCTGGCCCTGCCGGCGCTGTGGGCCTGGGAGCGCCTGGAAGCGGCGCATGATCGCCGCCGCGGCCGCCACGTCGACATGCGCGCCGGGCTCGGCCCGATCCTGCTGGCGGGCGCGTTCTTCGCCGGAGACCTGTTCTGCTGGCACCTGGCGATCATGAAGACCACGGTGGCCAACGCCACCTTCTTCGCCACCACCATGCCGGTCTTCGTCGTGCTCGGCATGTGGCTGGTGCTGCGCCAGCGGATCGAGCGGACGACCCTGGCCGGCCTCGCGCTGGCGCTGGCCGGGGGCGGCGCGCTGATCGGCGAGAGCGTCCAGGTCGCCCCGTCCCGCGTCACCGGCGACATCTACGGCATCGTCACGGCGATGTTCTTCGGCGCATACTTCCTGGCGGTCGGCGCCGCCCGCAAGCATGCAGGCTCCGGCCGCATCACATTCCTGGCGACCATCGTCACCGCCGCCATCCTGCTCGTCGTCGCGCTGGTCGCGGAGCCGCGCATCCTGCCGGCCAGCGCCGAGGGCTGGATGGTGCTTGCCGCGCTGGCGCTGGTCAGCCACGCGGGCGGCCAGGGCCTGATGGCCTTCGCGCTCGGCCACCTGCCGACCGCGTTCTCGTCGCTGGTGATCTTCCTGGAGGCCCTCGCGGCCGCCGCATTCGCCTGGATCCTGCTCGGCGAGGCGCTGTCGCTTCTGCAGATCGCGGGAGGCGCCGTGATCCTCGCCGGCATCTTCATCGCACGGCCGCGCCGCGTGCCGGTTCCCGTCCAACCCGTCGCCTGAACCCGAAGGACCATGACAGAACCCGAACGCCTGCTGCGCGCCGCCTTCGATGCCGCCATCGCCGCGGCCCATCCCGACGGCGCCCTTCCGGGCCGCCTGCCCCCGGCCCCGCGCGGACGGCTGATCGTGCTGGCCGCCGGCAAGTCGGCGGCGGCCCTCGCGGCGGCGGCCGAGCGGCATTACCTGGACGAGATGGGGCTGGACCCCGCCCGGCTGGTGGGACTTGCCGTCACCCGCCACGGTCACGGCGTCCCCACGCGGCGCGTCAAGGTGATCGAGGCCGGCCATCCCGTGCCCGACGCCGCCGGGCTCGCCGGCGCGGAGACCACGCTCGGCCTCGCCTCGGCCGCCACCGCCGACGACCTGGTGCTGGCCCTGGTGTCCGGCGGCGGCTCCGCCAACTGGGTGGCGCCCGCCGCCGGCGTCGAGTTCGGGGCCAAGCAGGCCATCACGCGGGCCTTGCTGCGCTCCGGTGCCGGCATCGCGGAGATCAACACGGTCCGCAAGCACCTGTCGCGCATCAAGGGCGGCCGCCTCGCCCAGGCCGCGGCGCCGGCGCGCGTGGTGACGCTGGCGATCTCCGACGTGCCGGGCGACGACCCGGCCGCCATCGCCTCGGGCCCGACCGTGCCCGACCACACCACGCTGGCCGATGCGCGCGCCGTGCTCGCCCGCTTCGGCATCGAGCGCATCCCGTCCATCGAGGCGGCGCTGTCCGACACCGCCAACGAGACCCCCAAGCCCGGCGACCGCGTGTTCGAGCGCTGCGAGTACAGTCTGGTGGCGCGGCCCGCCGACAGCCTGGCCGCCGCACGCGCGGTGCTGGAGCAGGCCGGATACGACGTGGTGGACCTCGGGCCCGACGTGGAGGGCGAGGCCCGCGACGTGGCGGCCGACCATGCCGCACGGGCGCTGGAGGCCCTGGCGGCGGGGCGGCGCATGGCGCTGCTGTCCGGAGGAGAACTCACCGTCACGATCCGCGGCTCGGGCGGCCGCGGCGGGCCCAACCAGGAATATGCGCTGGCCCTGGCGACGGCTCTGGCAGGCGCTCCCGGCATCTGCGCCATTGCCGGCGATACCGACGGCGCCGATGGCGGCGGCGGCGCGGCGAGCGATCCCGCCGGCGCGACGGTGACGTCCACAACTCTTTCCCGCGCCCGCGAACTCGGCCTCGATCCGGCCGGATTTCTGGCCAACAATGACGCCACGACATTTTTCGAGGGATTGGGGGATCTCGTCGTCACCGGACCGACGCTGACCAACGTCAATGATCTCAGGGTCATTCTCGTTGACCCGCAGCCTGTCGCCCGCTAGAGCCCAAACCACCGATGACGCATCGCCGACCGAACGCTCGATTCCCGCGCGCGGCCTTCTGCGCCGCACTCGCCGCCTGTGCGGCGACGCTCGCATTCGCCACGCCTGCCGCCGCCGACTTCCGCCTCTGCAACACCACCGGCAGCCGCGTGGGCGTCGCGCTCGGCTACAAGGACGGGGACAGCTGGGTGACCGAGGGCTGGTGGAACATCGGCGCCAACAGGTGCGAGACCCTGCTTCGTGGCCAGCTCGCGGCGCGCTACTACTACATTTACGGCGAGGACTACGACAACAAGAACGAGGTCTGGGACGGGCCGGCGCTGATGTGCGTGCGCGACCAGGAGTTCACCATCCGCGGCATCGACAACTGCCTGGCGCGCGGATACGAGCGCAAGGGATTCTTCGAGATCGACACCGGCAACAACCGCGCCTGGACCGTTCAGCTCAGTGCCGACCCGGTCACGCAGGGCCAGTCTGCGCCGCCCGCCGTGCAATCGGGCCGCTCGGCGGCCGCCCAGGACGCGCGATGAGGCGGCTCAGGCGCACCAAGATCCTGGCGACGCTGGGCCCCGCTTCCTCCGACCGCGCCATGATCCGCCGGCTGTTCGAGGCCGGCGCCGACGTCTTCCGCATCAACATGAGCCACACCCGCCATGACGGGCTGGCGGCACTTGTGAAGGACATTCGCGCGGTGGAGGCCGAGGTCGGCCGGCCCATCGGCATCCTGGCCGACCTCCAGGGGCCCAAGCTGCGGCTCGGCCAGTTCGCCGGCGGCGCCATCGACATCGCGGCAGGCGACCGGCTCTGGCTCGACGGTGACCCCGCACCCGGCACCGCCGAGCGCGTCCAGCTGCCGCATCCCGAGATCATCGAGACGCTCGAGGTCGGCCACCGCATCCTGGTGGATGACGGCCGCATCACGCTGAAGGTGATCACCGCCGAGGCGGACCGCGTCGAGGTCGAGGTGGTGATCGGCAAGAAGCTGTCCGACCGCAAGGGCGTGAGCCTGCCCGACACGCTGATCCCGACCGCCGCCATGACGGAGAAGGACCGCTCCGACGCCGAGAAGGCGCTGGAGCACGAGGTCGACTGGATCGCGCTGTCCTTCGTGCAGCGCCCGGAGGACGTGGCCGAGCTGCGCAAGATCGTGCGCGGCCGCGCCGGCGTCATGTCCAAGATCGAGAAGCCGCAGGCGCTGGACCGCCTCGCGGAGATCATGGAGCTCTCGGACGCGCTGATGGTCGCCCGCGGCGATCTCGGCGTCGAGATCCCGGTCGAGCGCGTGCCCGGCATCCAGAAGCAGATCACCCGCATGACGCGGCTTTACGGCAAGCCGGTGGTGGTCGCGACGCAGATGCTGGAATCCATGATCACCGCCCCGGTGCCGACCCGCGCCGAGGTCTCCGACGTGGCGACGGCGGTGTTCGAGGGGGCGGATGCGATCATGCTCTCCGCGGAGAGCGCGGCCGGCCAGTACCCGGTCGAGGCGGTCTCCACCATGAGCCGCATCGCCGTGGAGGTGGAGCGAGACCCCACCTACCGCCCGATCATCGACGCCCAGCACCAGGTGCCGGAGGCCACAGGCCCCGACGCCATCAGCGCGGCGGCGCGCACGGTCGCCGAGACGCTCGACCTCGCGGCGCTGCTGTGCTGGACCTCCTCCGGCTCCACGGGCCTGCGCGCCGCCCGCGAGCGGCCGCGGACGCCGATCCTGGCGCTCACCCCGCGCCTGGATACGGCCCGCCGCCTGTCGCTGGTGTGGGGGCTCCACTCGGTTTACGCCGACGACGCCCGCGACATGGACGACATGGTCGACCGCGCCTGCCGCATCGCCTCCCGCGAGGGCTTCGCCTCCGCCGGCGAGCGCGTCATCGTCTGCGCCGGACTGCCCTTCGGCACCCCGGGCTCCACCAACATGCTGCGCATCGCCTTCGTCGGCGACGGGGGCGAAATCTAGTTTTCCTGCCGATGTTTTCGCCGTGCGGTAACGGCGGATTCAGAACTGGAGCGCATGGTCCCAACCGCGCGCCCCTTGCGGGCCTGCGCCGCAGAGTCCCCCTTGCGGGTATGCGCCGGTTGTCCCTTGGCTTCGGTTCCGGTGTGGCTCGATGTTTCCCAAATCGCTGTCTCCCAGGCTTTACGGCTACGCGCTGCTGGCCGTCACCGCCGTGCTTCTCGCGGCGACCGGTCTCGTGTTCCACGACAGCCTCAACCGCCAGAATTCCGCCAGCGACGAGGTTCGCCGCACGCTGCAGACGCGCCAGTCCATGTCGGACGTGCTGACGGCGCTGATCGACGCCGAGACCGGCCAGCGCGGGTTTCTGATCACTTCAGATCATCGCTATCTCGCGCCCTACCACCAGGCCTACGCGACCATCGACCGCAAGATCACCAAGCTGGTGACCAGCATCGGCGACAACCCCGAGCATGCCGGCCGCATCGACCAGATCCGCACCCTGGCGATGCAGAAGCTCGAGGAACTGGCCACCGTCGTCACCACCAACATCCAGGACGGCACCGAGGCGGCCCGCGCCATGGTCATGCAGCACAATGGCCGCGACACCATGGACCGCATCCGCGCCCTGCTGGCGGAGATGGAGGGCGCGGAGGAGGGCCTGCTGAACGAGCGCGAAGCCGGGTACCAGACCGCCAAGCGCACCACCCAGTCCGCATTCCTGGTCCTGATCGCCACCACCATCGGCCTTATCATCGTGCTGGTGGCGCTGGCCCGCCGCGAGATCGCCACCCGCACGGGGGCGGCGCTGGAGCACGAGCGCCATGCCGAGGAGCTGAACGCCAGCCTCACCACCATCGAGACCGAGCGCAACGAGATCGCGCGGCTCACCGACATCGGCAACTTCCTGCAGAGCTGCAACTCCCTGGCCGAGGTCGGCCGCCTCGCGGGGCCGTTCCTGCAGACGCTGTTCCCGGCCAGCGGCGGGGCGCTGTGGGTCTATGCCGCCTCGCGCAACCAGCTTGTCCGCTTCGCCGAATGGGGCGAGCCCGACCCGCGGCCCTATTTCGCGCCCGACGATTGCTGGAGCCTGCGGCGCGGCCAGCCCCACCATCACGCGCCAGACGGCCCGTCGCCTGCCTGCGACCATACCGGCGACCACGGCGGGGAGACGCTGTGCCTGCCCATGGTCGCGCATGGCGAGACGCTGGGCCTGCTGACCCTGCGCGCGAAGACGCCCGGCGCCGACCTCGACGGCCGCGGCCAGCGCCGGCTGGCCGACATGGTGGTGCGGCAGCTCGGGCTGACGCTGGCCAATCTCAGGCTGCGCGAGAGCCTGAACGAGCAGTCGATCCGCGATCCGCTGACCGGCGCCTTCAACCGCCGGTACCTGGAGGTGGTCGCCGCCAAGGAGATCGCCCAGGCGCGGCGCTACGGCCGCCCGCTCGCCGTGGTCATGCTGGACGTCGACCACTTCAAGCGCTTCAACGACCTGCACGGCCACTCCGCCGGCGACACCGCGCTGGTGGCGGTCTGCGACCATCTCCAGAACAACGTCCGCGAGGGCGACTGGGTGTTCCGCTACGGCGGCGAGGAATTC
>JAEWEX010000150.1 GCA_023389135.1 Pseudomonadota bacterium
GCCCTCGGCCGCGAAACGTTCCGCCACGGCCCGGCCGTTGCCACGGGTCTCGCCGCGGGTCTGGCCCGCCCCGATGACGACCGCCGTCTTGCCCGCGAGCCTCATCCGCCCTTGTCCGCCGCCAGCGCCGGGCGGCCGTCCATCTGGCCGAACGCGCCCTTGTAGAACAGCGCCGCTTCGCGCGCTGGGGCGCTGGCGAAGCGACGCACCAGGCCGACCATGATGTCGTGGTCGCCAGCGCGGTGGCGCTGGTATGGCTCGCATTCGAAGGAGGCCGCGCAGCCCTCGATCAGGGGCGCGCCGTGGAGCCCAGCCGTCATGGTGACCTGGCCGAACCGGTCCTCGCTGCGGCCCGCGAACAGTCTCCCGATCCCGGCCTGGTCCTCCGACAGCAGGTTGATGGCGTATCCCGGCGCTTCGGCGAAGATCGGATGCAGCCCGCTGGCGACGCGGATGTTCCACAGCACCAGCGGCGGATCCAGCGAGACCGAGGAGAACGAATTGACCGTCATGCCTACGGGCACGCCCGACGGCGTGACCGCGGTGACGACCGCGACGCCGGTGGGGAACACCCCCAGCGTGCGCCGGAATTCCACGGCCGCCTCGGGCGACAGGCGAGCGCCCGGATCGTCGGGACGGGAGAGCATCGCGAGCACGCTCAGGCCACGTTGGCGGTCGGCGCCGCGGCGCGGAAGCGGGGCATCACCTCGCGCGCGAACAGCGTCATGCTGGCCGCCGTGTTGCGATGGTCGATCTCACCCGCCTGACCCATCATCACAAGATGCCCGAAGCCGCCGAGCTGGTCCTGCAGCTTGGAAATCTGGCGGGCGACGCTGTCGGGATTGCCCGCGAACATGATGCCGGCCTCGATGAGGTCCTCCACCGGCGCATCGGCGAGCTTGACGGTGCGGCCGTCGGGGAGCGTCACCTGGAACTGCGAGAACAGGCCGCCGCCCGCCGCCTGACGCATGATCCGGGCGTTCAGCGCCGGCGGCAGGAAGCCGGGGGGATTGGCGAACTGGCGCGCCACCTGCGGCGCGGTGCGCAGGTAGCCGCGCAGCATGTCGCCGCGGCGAAAGCCCTCCTCGTCGGTGTCGCCGACGGCCACCAGCGCCATGCAGCCGAGCCGGTCGTCCGCGGCCGGCCGGTTCCACACCCGAAGGTATTCCTCGCGATAGGCGTCGAGCCAGGCGCGCGCGCGATAGCCGCCGAAGAAGGTCGCGAACACGTAGCCCCGCTGCGCGATCACCTTCGCCGCGTCGAGCGAGGTGCCGGAGATCCACACCGGCGGGTGCGGCTCCTGGTAGGGGCGCGGCCAGATGTTGACCTGGCGGTGGCTGAAATGCGTGCCCTCCCAGTTGAACGGTCCGTCGCGGGTCGTCCACGCCTTGAGGATCAGGTCGTGGGCCTCCCAGAAGCGGTCGTGCATGCGCGTCGGATTGCTGTTGGTGGCGGCGACTTCGGGAGGCGAGCCGCGCACCATTCCGACCTCGACGCGGCCGCGCGACAGCACGTCCACGAAGGCGGTCTCCTCGGCCACCCGCACCGGGTCCGGCCGGTTGGCGATGGCGTGTCCGAGCGCCAGCAGCCGCGCCTTCTTCGTCTGGCGCGCCAGGATACCCAGCACGATGGAGGGCGACACCGCCATGCAGGTGGCGGTGGAGTGGTGCTCGTTCGTCGCGATGTTCAGGCCCAGTTCGTCCGCAAGCATCCACTCGTCGAGATGCCGGTTCAGAAGCCGCGCGCCTTCCTCGGGGTCGAAATTGGCGTTGGCATAGTCGACGCGGAGGCCCTCGCGGCGAGGATCCCAGGCCTTGGTGTAGGCCATCTCGGTGAAGAACCATGCGTCCATGTCGTATCCTCCCGGATGATGCCGCCGTCAGGCCAGGCCGGCGAAGGCCGCGATGCGTCGGGCGAACAGCTCGGGCTGCTCCACATGCGGCAGGTGGCCTGCGCCCGGCACCAGCTCGAAATCGGCGCCGGGGATGCGGGCGGCATACTCCCGACCGAGCTCGGCCGAGACGATGCCGTCGCGTTCGCCCCAAAGCACGAGGGTGGGGCGCTCGATCCGGTGCAGCCAGCGGCCGAGCGCCGGGTTGTGCATGTAGGGGTCCCAGCCGATGCGCGCCTGCGCGTCGCGGCCGCGGGCGAAGGCAAGAAGGTCGTCATCGCTGGCGGCGGCGACGTCCCAGCGGCCCTTCTCCGGGTCGGCGTAGGTGCGTGCCAGGAGATCCTCCGGCGACAGCGCGAACAGGTCGGCGATGGGCCGCTCGGTAGGCGCCCCGACCCTCAGGCCGAAGGCCCCGGCCAGCACCATGTGGGAGATGCGCGAGACATTCCGGACGGCGATCTCCGCCGCGACCCAGCCACCGAAGGAGACGCCCACCAGAATGGCGTCCTGGATGTCCATGCGCTCCAGAAGGTCGAGCTGGGCATAGGCGGCATCCTCGATGGAATCGGCCGCATCCGGCAGGTCGGAGCGGCCGAAGCCGGGCGACCACGGTGCGATCACGCGGCCGTGGCGCGACAGCGCGGCGATTACCGCCTCCGATGCTCCAGGGGGCTCGTCGCCCCGCAGCAACACGATCGGACGGCCGCTGCCGCGATCGGTGACGTCGAGGCGCAGCGTCGTCAGGGAAACCAGGGAAGCCACTTCAGCCATGTTGTCCTGAATTATATGACAGCGTATTGAATAGTGGCACATACGTTGGTGAAGTCAAGCCGTGCCGCCGCGGCGCGTCTTAACTCGGCGGCGCCCAGGCGTGGCGGGCCATGGCCTCGACGTCGGTCTTGACGTCCACGACCACGGGCCGGCCGAGCGCGATCGCCTCGCGGATTGTGGGCTCCAGATCGGCCGGATCGGTGACGCGCAGCCCGGCGCAGCCGAAGCTCTCCGCGACCGACGCGAAGTCGACGTCGCGGAGTTCCCACAGCTCGGCCGCCTTCTTCGTCATCCGGCCGCCATAGCCAGCCTCGACCAGGTGGACTTCCTGGTTGAAGGCGGCGTTGTTGTTGACCACGACGACCACCGGGATGTCGTGACGCGCCGCCGTCTCCAGCTCGCCGATGTGGTAGTAGATCGCGCCGTCGCCGTTGAAGCACACCACCGCGCGGTCGGGTGCCGCGCATTTGATTCCCATGGCGGCGGGAAGGCTCCAGCCCAGCGATCCGGCGCAGCGGATGTAGCGCTGCCCCGGCCGGGTGAAATCGATCATGGTGCTCGACCACATGCCGGAATGGCCGGTGTCCGACACCACGATGCCGCCTTCCGGAAGCACGCTGGAGATCGCGCTGCACAGCCGTTCGGGACGAATCGGCCGCGCGTCGGAGGAGAGGAGGGGCGTTTCCCTCTCTCGCCATTCGGCGACGAGGCTGGCGGTGCGCCGGCTCCATGCCCCCGGGCGCTTGGGCGTGGCCGGCAGCGCCTCCAGCATGCGCTCGATCACCGCCCTGGCATCGCCGTGGACGGGCACTGTGTCGAGGTAGTTGCGGCCGATCTCCCTGGGCTCGATGTCGATGTGTACGACCGGCGTCGACCGGGCAGGCGTGCGCCAGTTGTTCGTGACCTGGCTGCCGGTGCGGCTGCCGATGAAGACGACGAGGTCGGCCTCCGCGACCGCCTTGTTGGCGCAGTCGCGGGAATAGACGCCGACGACGCCGAGCGAGAGGCGGTGCGTGTCGAGGATGGTGCCCTTGGCGTTCAGCGAGGTCGCCACCGGAATGTCCAGCCGCTCGGCCAGTTCCACCACCTGCGCCTGCGCTCCGGACCAAGCAACGCCGCCGCCGGCCACGATCACCGGCCGCTTCGCCGCGCGCAGCCTCTTGAGCGCCGCCTCGACCTGCCCGGCGGGCGGCTGCGGCCTGAAGGCCGGGGCCGCCCGGAACGCGGGCTGGATGCCGGCCTCCATCTCGGCGGTGCACTCGATCACCTCGCCGGTGACGCCCTGGAACTGGAGGTGGACCGGACCGGGCGTGCCCGTCGTCGCCTCGCGAAAGCACTGGCGCAGCAGGTCCGGCAGCCGGGTCGGATCCTCCACCACCGCGTTGAACTTGGTGACGGCGTCGAACTGCGGGAAATCCTCGATCTCCTGATAATAGCCGCGGAACCGGCCGGCCGGGCTCGGGCCGCCGGAGATGGCGATGACGGGGGAGCCCGCCATGCGAGCGTCGCGCAGGCCTGCGGCCAGATTGGAGCCGCCGATGTTCTGGGCCATGCAGACCCCGGGCCGTCCCGACACGCGCGCATAGCCGTCCGCCATGTAGGCGGCGGACTTCTCGGCATGGGCCATGATGCGGCGGACGCCGGTCTTCTCCATTTTCGCCAGCGCCTCCATCAGGACCGCCGGCACGAAGAACACGTGGCTGACGCCATAGGCGTCGAGGGTTTCGGCCAGATACTGCGAGCCGTTCATCTTCGCCATTCGCTTTCCTCCCAGAGGGCGCATTGGTGCGGCCCCGTCTATTGCATGCAATTTTGGAGCG
>JAEWEX010000174.1 GCA_023389135.1 Pseudomonadota bacterium
GGGTGAAGCTGTTGCTGCCGCCCCACAGCACGAAGCCCAGGGCGTTGAAGCCGCGCAGCCCGTCGGTGGCGTAGAGCGAGATCAGCCCGGCGACGAGGATCGCGAACGGCAGCAGCATGCCGCCGGCCAGCAGCCCGAACAGCAGGCCGAGCACGAGGACGAGCTGGACGGTCCAGTCCATGGCTCAGCCCGCGCGCCGCAGCGCGGCGGCGTTGCCGGCGACGCGCAGCGCGAGCGCCAGCGCCAGGATCGCGAGGCCGACCGGGATCACCGATTGCGGCACCCACAGCGGCGTCTGCAGCAGCGTCGGCGCCACCGTGCCGCGCCAGTAGCTCGACCACACGAAGCGGCCAGAATACCAGGCGCAGATCAGCACGGCGGCCAGCGCCACGGCGTCGAAGACGATGTCCGCGGCCTGGCGGCCGGTGGGGGAGAGATTGTCATAGACCGCCTCGATGCGCATCAGGTCGCCGGAGCGGAACGAGACCGAGAAGCCGAGGAATGCGAGCGCCACCAGCAGGTAGCCCGCGACCTCCTCCGACATGTGCAGCGAGACGCCGAACAGGTTGCGCGACACGATCTCGCCGAACACCATGGCGACCATGGCCACCAGCGCCAGGCCCGAGCCGATGCGGCACAATGCGAACAGGGCGTCGGCGAGACGCGTCATGTCCCCTCCCCTCGCGGCGGGTGCGGCCGGCGCGGGGCCGATGCCCGCGCCGGGTCGTCTCCGGGCGTTTAGCGGCCCAGCGCCTTGCGGATCTCGGCCAGCGCCTCCACGGCCGCGGGACCGCGCTGGTCGGCCCAGGCCTGCCAGTAGTCGGAGATCGCCTCCGACGCCTTGGCCATCTCCGCATCGGTGGGGACGGTCACGGTCATGCCGGTCTTGGCGAAGGTCTCGGTGGAGCTGTCCTCGGTGTCGCTCAGCTCCTTCTCGATGGACGCGGCCGCCGCCCGCGCGGCGGTCAGCAGCTTCTCCTGGTCCTCGGCCGAGAGGTCGTCGAACACGCCCTGGTTGACCACGAACATGGAGTTCGTCCAGTTCACCGGCAGGCGGTAGTTGTGGGTGAAGAAGTCGCGCCAGACGCGCCCGCCGCCGGCGCTGGCCGTCAGCACGCCGTTGATGACGCCGGACTGGAGCGCGGAGGGCACTTCCGGCGGCGCGAGCGTCACCGGAACGCCGCCGAACCGGGTCACGAACTCCGCCTGCTCGGGCGAGGACACGCGGATCTTCAGCCCCTTGATCTCCTCCAGGCTGGTCACCGGGCGGGAGGAGAACAGCACCTGGGCGGGGTAGTGGTATTCCGCCAGCAGCTTGACGCCGAGCCCGGCCAGCTCCTTGTCGGCATGGGCGATCCAGATGCCGCGGGCCTTGTCGTAGTCCTCGGCGCTGTCCATCAGGAAAGGCAGCCGGATCAGCCCGCCGATGCGGATGTTGCCGACGAAGGCCATGTCGTCGGCGATGTCCAGCACGCCGTCGCCGACGGCCTGGGTGATGGAGCTGGCCTGGATCGGCAGCGAGCCGCCGACATTGGGCTTGATCTCGATCTCGCCGCCCGTGGCGGCGGCGAAGTCGGCGGCCAGCTTCTCCAGCCCCTTGTAGGCCGGGGTCGTGACCGCGTCGATGTAGGTGTAGGCCTTCCACTCCGCGGCTGCGGCGGCGCCTGCGGCCGCAAGCGAGATGCCGAGCACGAGGCCGCCGAGCGCCGATCGGGCGATGTTCATGTCCGTTGATCCTCCCCGGTCCCGCGGCTGCGGGACGATGCCGTGTCCGGCCCGGACCGCGCGCGGGGCGGGTGCGGGCGAGCGTTGCTTATGATATACGCTAACATGATGTTAGCGCTTGTCAGCAAGGTCCGTCAATGGACAATGGCGCCATGACCGCCGAGCCCCCTCCCCACGTCCCGCGACGCAAGCGCCTCGCCGCGCGGCAGGCCAGCATGGCCGACGTGGCGCAGCGCGCGGGCGTCTCCGCCATCACGGTGTCGCGGGCGCTGCGCCATCCCGGCCAGGTGAGCGAGGCGACCAGGCGCCAGATCGAGGCGGCCATGGCCGAGCTCGGCTACGTGCCGAACCTGATCGCGGGCGGGCTGGCCGCCACCCATACCCGCATCGTCTCGGTGATCGTGCCCTACATCACCCACGGCGTGTTCGCCGACGCCGTGCAGGGCGTGGCGGACGCGCTGGAGGATCGCGGCTACTGCGTGCTGCTGGGCAATTCCAGCGGCTCGGCGGAGCGCGAGGAGGCCATCGTGCGCAACCTGCTGGGCCACCGGCCGGCGGGCATGGTGATCCAGGGCGCCAACCACACCGACGCCGCGCGCCGGCTGCTGCGCAACGCCGCCATCCCCGTGGTGGAGATCGGCACGCTGCCGGAGGAGCCGGTGGATCTCGCCGTGGGCTATTCCAACCGGGACGCCGCCCGCGCCATGACGGCGCATCTGATCGGCCGCGGCCACCGCAGGATCGGGCTGCTGACCGCGCCGCCCGGCGGCAACGACCGCGCAGCCGAGCGGCTGGCCGGCTACCGCGCGGCGCTGGACGATGCGGGCGTTGCGTTCGACCCGGCGCTGGTCATGGAGTTGCAGCCCTTCGGCATCCGCGAGGGCCGCGACGCGCTGGCGGCGTTCCTCGCCCTCGATCCGCGGCCGGACGCCATCTTCTGCGGTTCCGACCTGTGGGCGGCGGGCATGATCGGGGAGTGCGCGCGGCTCGGCATCGCCGTGC
>JAEWEX010000200.1 GCA_023389135.1 Pseudomonadota bacterium
GCCCTCGGCCAGCCGCGCGGCGCGGCGCGGCAGCCGGTCCAGCGTGCGCGCCACCGGCACCGCCAGCAGCGCCAGGATCACGGCCGCGCCGGCCGCCAGAAGGAAGGAATTGCGGAACGCCCGCGAGGTCGAGGCCTGCCGGAACAGCACCTCGGCGAAGTTGTCGAGCGTCACGGTCGCCGGCGTCAGCGGGACGCCGTAGGTCGGCACCAGCGCCGCCGCCGTCACCGCCAGGAACGGCACGACCATGGTGACCGCCACCACGAGGCCGAGCGCGGCCGCGACCGCGCCGCGCCAGCGGCCGAGGGAGAAGCTCGCCGCCGGGCCGCCCTGCAGCGCCGTGCGCCCGCCCAGCGCCAGCGACTGGGCGACGACGCCGGCGCCCGCGATCAGCGCCACGATCATGGACAGGATGGCGACCTCGCCGATGACGCCCGGACCGGAGCTGGCGAGCCGCTGGTAGATCAGCGTCGGCAGGGTGAGATAGTTGACGGGGATGCCGAGCAGCGCCGGGATGCCGAAATTGCCGACGCCGGCCACGAAGGCGAGCGCCGCGGCCGCCAGCGCGTAGGGACGCAGCAGCGGCAGCACCACGCTCGCCAGCACCCGCAGCGGCGGCGCGCCCGCGGCGCGGGCGGCCTCCACGAGGTCGCGCGGCACGGCGGCGAGGCCCGCCCGGAGCGTGACGAACACCAGCGGCGCGTGCTGGACCGCGAACAGCAGGACGATGCCGCCGCGGCCGATCAGCGGGTTGGGGCTGCCCGGCGGCGGCGCGATGCCGAGGGTGTTCAGCAGCGGGCTCGCCGGCCCGAAGGCCGACAGCCAGGCCAGCGCCGTGACCTGCGGCGCGATCATCAGCGGCAGCAGGATGCCGAGCCCGAGCCAGCGCCGGGCGGGAACGTCGGTCAGGCCCAGCGCCAGCGCGAACGGCGCGCCGAGCGCCAGCGCCCCGAGCATGCCGAAGAAGGCGACGTCCAGCGTCCGCCAGGTGGCGCGCAGCGTCGCCGGCCGCGACGCCACCTCGACGATGCGGTCCAGGTCGACGGCGCCCCCCGGCGCGACCGCCGTCAGCGCCAGCCGTCCGAGCGGCAGCAGGCTCAGCAGCGCGACGGTGCACGCCAGCAGCAGCACGAAGCCCGCCTCGCCGCGCAGGGCGAGGCGGCCCCTTGCCGGACCGACGCGGAGCGCCGCCGGCCGGCCCGGCAGGGCGGCGTCGGTCACTGACCGCCGAAGATGTCGCCGAAGCGGTCGCGGTTGGCCTGCTCGTCCTTCAGCGCCGCGGCGGTGTCGTAGGACAGCACCTTGATGGCGGAGCGGTCGGGATATCCCTCGGGCGGCGCGACGTCGTTGCGGGCCGGGATGTAGCCCTGCTTCGCGGCGAGCTCCTGGCCCTCCCTGGACAGCACGAAGTCGATGAAGGCCTTCGCCGCCTCGGGGTTCTTCGCGGTGGAGAGGATGGCCACAGGCTCGGTCACCGCGGAGACGCCCTCGGCCGGGAACACGAACTCCACCGGCGCGCCCTTGACCTTCTCGCGGATGGGCATGAAGTCGACGATCATGCCGTAGAGCTTCTCGCCCCCGGCCACCGCCTTGAGGACGCCGCCATTGGCGCCCTGGGCCAGCGCGTCGTTCCCGGCCAGCGCCTTGTAGAAGTCCCAGCCCTCCGGGAGGTTGGAGGTCAGCGTGACGGTGTGGATCAGCGCCGCCCCCGACGACAGCGGGCTCGGCAGGATGACCTGGCCCCTGGCCTCGGGCTTCGCCAGGTCCGCCCAGGACGCGGGCTTCATGGGCGCGGCGGTGTTGTAGACGATGCCGGTGGTGATCAGCTTGGTGGCGAAGTAGCTCCGGCCGGCGTCGTGGATGGCGGCGTCGTAGGCGGAGATGTCGGCCTGCGGATAGGCCATCAGCCGGCCCTCGGCCTTGAGCCCCTCCATGGTGACGCTGTCGGCGATGAGCAGCACGTCCGGCTGAGGGCTGCCCGCCTCGAACTCGGTCCTGAGCTTCGCCATGACGTTGGGCGTGCCCTCGCGGAACCACTCGACCTCGACGCCGGGATGCCGCGCCCTGAAGGCGTCGACCGTCTGCTGGGCGTCGGCGTTGGGCTGGCTGGTGTAGAGCACGAGCCGGCCATCCGCCGCGACGGCGCCGGAGGCCGTGAGCGCGAGCATGGCGGCCGCGCCGAGAAGCATGCACTTCATGAGACGTCTCCCCTCGGTTTCAACCGGGTTATCGGGCGTCGGCGACGCCGCGGCAATGGGGTTTCCCGCAGCGATTACGCCGCGGCGGCGACAGTGATGTGACAGGCCGGTTGCGCGCCGCCGCGACCGGACTATGCTCCGCCGCCGGCCCCGGAGGGCCCTGCCGAATGCCCGCCGTATCGATCCGCCCCGCAAATGCCGACGACCTGGACGCCCTCGTGGCGCTGGAGGAGCGCGTGTTCGCGACGGACCGGCTGTCGCGCCGGTCGCTGCGGCGCTTCATCGCCAATCCGCGCGACAGCGTGCTGGTGGCGACGGACGAGGCCGGCGCGGTCGCCGGCTATGCGCTGGTGCTGTTCCGCGAGAGCACGGCGCTGGCGCGGCTCTACTCCA
This sequence comes from Pseudomonadota bacterium, assembly GCA_023389135.1. Classification (GTDB taxonomy): domain Bacteria; phylum Pseudomonadota; class Alphaproteobacteria; order Rhizobiales; family Methylopilaceae; genus Agaricicola. Next base: position 2,592 of record JAEWEX010000200.1, read on the forward strand.
TCGCGGTGGCGTCGGACCGGGTCGGGCAGGGCTTCGGCCGGGCGCTGCTGGCGGCGGCGGAGCGCGCCGCGGTGTCGCATGGCTGCGTGTTCCTGCGGCTCGAGGTGCGCGCCGACAACGCGGCCGCCGTGGGGCTCTACGAGAAGCGCGGCTACCGCCGCTTCGGGCGCTATGCCGGCTACTACCAGGACAAGATGGACGCGCTGCGCTACGAGAAGCGGCTCGCGCCCGACCTGCAGCTGCCGCAGAATCCGCCGCCCTATTTCGAGCAAAGTCTGGACTTCACCTGCGGCCCTGCCTGCATTCTCATGGCGCTGGCCTGGGCCGACCCCGCGATCAAGCCGTCGCGGGTGCAGGAACTCAGGCTGTGGCGGGAGGCGACCACGATCTACATGACGTCCGGGCTTGGCGGCTGCGAGCCCTACGGCCTCGCCGTGACGCTCGCCAGGCGCGGCCTCAGGCCCGAGATCCGGGTCAGCCACGAGGGACCGTTCTTCCTGGACAGCGTGCGCTCGGAAGAGAAGCGCGAGGTCATGCGGCTGGCGCAGGAGGACTTCCGCGAGGCCTCCGAGGCGCTCGACATCCCGCTGACGCTGGAGCCGCTGACCGGTCCCTCGCTGTGCACCGCGCTGGACGAGGGCGCCATCGCCATCGTGCTGGTCTCCGGCTACCGCATGTTCGCCAAGAAGGTGCCGCACTGGGTGCTCGCCCACGGCCATCATGGCGGCTACATCTTCGTCAACGATCCGTGGGTCGAGGACGAGGACTTCGAGACCGCCGCCGACGCCGCCAACCTCCCCATCCCCGTGGCACAGTTCGAGCGCATGGCGCGCTACGGCCGCGACAATCTGAGGGCGGCCGTCCTCATCAGAAAGGACAAGACGCCATGACGGGCTGGGTGATCCTGGTCGATCAGGCACGCGACTTCCCCAATGCGGACACGCCGCACAAGGTGATCACCACGCGCGACTACCTGGCGCGGCCGAAGCTGTTCGAGACGCGGCCCAAGGTGATCAACCTGTCGCGCTCCTACGCCTATCAGAGCCGGGGCTACTACGCCTCGCTGCTGGCGGAGGCGCGCGGCCACCGCGTCATCCCCTCGGTGGAGACCATGCTGGAGCTGGGCACGCGGGGGCTCTACGAGCCGGCGCTGCCGGAGCTGGAGGACGCGCTCAACAAGGCCGCCAAGAAATCCGCGGTCCGGCCGGCGGAGGCGTTCCGGCTGCTGGTCTGCTTCGGCCTGGTGGAGGACGCCAACTACGAGGGCTTCGCGCGGCTGCTGTTCGACTGGTTCCGCTGCCCCGTGCTGGAGATCTCAGTGGAGCCCGGGCCCTGGCTCACCATCGAGAAGATCAGGCCGCGCGCCGCGGTCCGGCTCGCGGGGGACGAAGCCGCCTTCTTCCGCCGGGCGCTGGAGCAGCACACCAAGCGGGAATGGCGCGGGCCCCGCACGCGGCAGGTGGCGAAGTATTCGCTGGCGATCCTCCACGACCCCAAGGAGGCGATACCGCCCTCCTCCATGGCGACCCTGAAGCACTTCGCCCGGATCGCCGAGAAGCATTCGGTCGACGTGGAGCCGATCACCCGCAAGCAGCTTCACGAGCTCGCCGAGTACGACGCGCTGTTCATCCGCGAGACCACCTCCATCGACAACCACACCTACCGCTTCGCCCGGCGGGCGGTGCATGAGGGCATGCCGGTGATCGACGATCCGGTGTCGATGATCCGCTGCACCAACAAGATCTACCTGATGGAGCTGCTCGGCGCGAACGGGGTGGAGATGCCGCCCTCCCTGATCCTGTCGGAGGGCGACGACCCCGCCAAGGCCATCGACGCCTTCGGCCTGCCGCTGGTGATCAAGATCCCGGACGGCTCGTTCTCGCGCGGGGTCCACAAGGTGGAGAGCGCCGAGGCGCTGCAGAAGCTCGCCAAGGAGATGTTCGAGGAGACCGACCTGCTGCTGGTCCAGAAGTTCATGCCGACCGCCTATGACTGGCGGGTCGGCGTGCTGGGCGGCGAGCCGCTGTTCGCCTGCCAGTACATGATGGCCAAGAACCACTGGCAGATCATCAAGCACGGGCCCGACGGCAAGTATGACGAGGGCCGCTTCAAGACCTTCCCGCTGGACCAGTGCCCGGCCGGCGTCGTCGACCTCGGCCTGCGCGCCGCGCGCCCCATCGGGCAGGGGCTCTACGGCGTCGACATCAAGGAGACGCCGGACGGGCTCTACGTCATGGAGGTCAACGACAACCCCAATCTCGAGCACGGAATCGAGGACGCGGTCCTGAAGGACGAGCTTTGGACGCGGCTGGTGAAGTGGTTCGTCGCGCGGATCGACTGAGGGGGACGGCGTGTCATCCCGGCCGGAGCGCAGCGGAGAGCCGGGATTCAGGAACATGGACCCAGCTCGCCTCACCCTCCCTGCATGCTTCGAGACGCGGCCTGCGGCGGCTCCTCAGCGTGAGGGAGGAAAAAAGCTGAATTTCCAGCAGGTAAGGCCAGAGCGCCACCGGCCCTCATGCCGAGGAGGCCCGAAGGGCCGTCTCGAAGCGGGCCCTCACCGCAGATACGCCCCGCCATTGACGTCCACGGTCGCGCCGGTGACGTAGCTGGCGAGGTCGGAGGCGAGGAACAGGATCGCGCCGGCGATCTCGTCGGGCCGCGCCGGCCGGCCGAGCGGGATCTGGCCGGCATTTCCGGGCTTCATCTGCTCGGGGACGCGATCGCCGAACATGTCGGTGTCGGTGAGCCCCGGCGCCACCGCATTGACCCGGATGCCGGGGGCGAGCTCCCGGGCCATGGCCTTGGTCAGGCCGATGGCGCCGGCCTTGGAGGCCGCGTAATGGGCG
>JAEWEX010000225.1 GCA_023389135.1 Pseudomonadota bacterium
CTCGACGCGGCCCTGGCCCGCGCGGGCCGCGGCCGCGGCGAGCTGTTCCTGATCGCCACCGCGGCGTTCAAGGGTGGCGAGGCCGGAGTGGCGGAGGCGGCGGCGGCGCTCGGCCTGCCGCTGGTGCTGGTCTCCCAGGCGGAGCTGGAGGCGGCCGGCGGCCGGGCCGCAAGCCGGTCCGAGCGCGTGGTGGCGCTGGCCAACGTGCCCTCCGTGGCCGAGACGGCCGCGCTTGCGGCGGCCGGGCGTTCGGCGCGGCTTCTCGGTCCGCGCGTCGCTGTCGGGCCGGCCACCTGCGCACTGGCGGAGACCGCTGCGCCATGACCGTGCATTTCATCGGCGCCGGGCCGGGCGCCGCCGACCTCATCACCCTGCGCGGCCGCGACATCCTGGGCCGCTGCCCGGTCTGTCTCTATGCCGGCTCCATCGTTCCGCCCGAGCTGTTGGCGCATTGTCCGTCCTGGGCGCGGCTGGTGGACACGGCCCCGCTGTCGCTGGACGATATCGAGGCCGAATACGTCGCTGCGCACGCTGACGGCCACGACGTGGCCCGGCTCCACTCCGGGGACCTCTCCGTCTATTCGGCTCTGGCGGAGCAGACCCGGCGGCTCGACCGGCTGGGCATCCCATGGACCATGACACCCGGGGTGCCGTCCTTCGCCGCGGCGGCCGCCGCGCTCGGGCGGGAACTGACCGTTCCGGAACTCGTCCAGAGCGTGGTGCTGACGCGGGTGCCGGGCCGCGCCTCCTCCATGCCGCCAGGCGAGACGCTCGCCGCGTTCGGCGCGACGGGCGCGACGCTCGCCATCCATCTCGCGATCCATGCCATCGGCCGGATCGCGGACGAGCTTTCCCCGCTCCACGGCGCGGACTGCCCGGTGGCGGTGGTGGTGCGTGCCTCCTGGCCGGACGAGCGGGTGATCCGCGGCACGCTTGGCGACATCGCGGAAAGGATCGCCGCGGAGCCGGTCGAGCGGACCGCGCTGGTGCTGGTCGGCCGCGCGCTGGCGCCGGAGGATTTTCGCGAGAGCGCGCTTTACGACGCCGCCTATCAGCGCCGGTTTCGTGGACGGGACGGACCATGAGAGGGCGCGAACGGCGCGCGGCCGATCAGCATGCCGTCGCGGTCGAACACCGCGATCTCCAGCGCGATATCGTCGCGGCCGAGCGCCCGTGCGGCGGTGTCCCATGCCGCACGGGCGACGGCATCGCCCAGGGCGATCCCTGCCGCCTGCGCGTGCTGAAAGGCCTCCGGCGTCGTGTTGGACGCCCCGATCATCGCCGCCAGGCGCTGGTCGCCGCCTGCAGCGGTGGCCAGCGCCGCGAGGAATCCTCGGTCGACCGTTCCGCGCTTGGAATGCAGGTCCAGGAGCCCCTGCGCGAGCTTGGTCATCTTGGCGGGCCCGCCGGCGAGGGTGACCCGCTCCACCGGGTGCGCGCGAAGGTATTTGAGCGTGCCGCCGACGAAATCGCCCATGTCCAGGAGCGCGGTCTCGGGCAGGCCGTGGAGCGCCTGGACGGCGCGCTCGGAGACATTGCCGGTGGCGCCCGCCACATGGTCGAGGCCCATGGCGCGGGCGACGTCGATGCCGCGATGGATGGAGTGAATCCACGCCGCACAGGAGAACGGGATGACGACGCCCGTGGTGCCGAGGATGGACAGGCCGCCGACGATGCCGAGCCGGCCGTTCAGCGTCCGTTTAGCCAGGTCCTCGCCGCCGGGGATCGATATCGTCACCTCGGCGTCCGGGTCCACGCCTGCGGCAGCGGCGACCTCGGCGATACCGGCCGCGATCAGCCGCCGGGGCACCGGATTGATGGCGGGCTCGCCCGGCGGGATCGGCAGGCCGGGGCGTGTCACCGTGCCGACGCCCGCGCCGGCGCGGAAGGTGACGCCGGTTCCCGCCGCGCCGCGCCGGACCGTGGCGACGACGAGAGCGCCGTGGGTCACGTCCGGATCGTCGCCTGCGTCCTTGACGATGCCGGCGGCGGCGGCATCGTCGGCCAGATGATGACGCGCCAGCGCGAAGGCCGGCCTGCGGCCGCCGGGAAGCTCGATCTCCACCGGATCCGGGAACGCGCCGGTGACCAGCGCCGCGAATGCGGACTTCGCCGCGGCGGCCGCACACGCGCCGGTGGTCCAGCCGCGGCGCAGCGGGCGGTCCTCCGGGGGGGCAGGATCGGCAGCGTCCATGGCGACCGCTATAGACCCGGCCACCGGCGCCGTCACGCGGGGTGCCGGGCATGACCGCCGCGCGCACGGCCCTGGATGCGCTGCTGCGCAGCGTGCCCGCGCTCGGCCGCGGTCATGTCTGGCTGGTGGGCGCCGGGCCGGGCGACCCGCGGCTGCTGACGCTGGAGGCGGTCGGCGGCCTCGCCCAGGCCGACGTCGTGGTCCACGACGCGCTGGTGTCCCCGGCAGTGCTCGACCTGGCGCCGGCCGCCGCGGAGCGCGTCTTCGCCGGCAAGCGCGGCGGAAAGCCCTCCGCCGTACAGGACGACATCACGCTGACGCTCGTCGCCCGCGCCCGCGCCGGGCGGCGCGTCGTCCGGCTCAAGGGCGGCGATCCCTTCGTGTTCGGCCGCGGCGGCGAGGAGGCGGCGGCGCTGGCCGGCGCCGGGATACCGTTCCGTGTGGTGCCGGGGGTCACCGCCGGCATCGGCGGCCTGGCGGTCGCCGGCATCCCCGCAACCATGCGTCACCTCAACCAGGCGGTGATCCTGGCCACCGGCCATGGCGCCGACACCGCAGACGGCCTCGACTGGGCGGCGCTGGCGGCGACCGGCCAGCCGATCGTGCTGTATATGGCCATGCGCAACATCGGTCCGATCGCCGCAGCCCTCATGGCGGGCGGTCTCGCCGCCTCGACGCCTGCGGCCGTCGTGGTCTCCGCAACGCTGCCCGAGGAGCGCGTGCTGGTGACGACCCTCTCGCGGCTTGCCGAGGACGCGGCGGCAGGCGGTTTCGGCGCGCCGGCGGTGGTGGCCATCGGCGAGATCGTGCGCATGCGCGCCACGCTGCTGCAGGCGGCGCGGGCGGCGGAAGGCGCGGCGTGACCGCGCGCGGGCTGGTCGTCGGCGCTCCGCGCTCCGGCGCCGGCAAGACCACCGTCACGCTCGGCCTCATGGCGGCGATGCGTCGCCGTGGGCTCCGCGTCGGCGCGGTCAAGTCGGGCCCGGACTATATCGACACGGCCTTCCACGCCGCGGCCACCGGACGGCCGGGGCTGAACCTCGACACCTGGGCGATGCCGCCTGGGCTGGTGGACATGCTTGCGGCGGAGGCCGCCGGCGGTTCGGACATCGTGCTCGCGGAGGGCGCCATGGGCCTGTTCGACGGCGTCGGCCGCGTGGACGGGCGCACCGGAGCCGCCTCCGACCTCGCGGCGCGGTTTGCCCTGCCGGTGCTGCTGGTGGTGGACGTATCCGGCCAGTCGCGCTCGGCGGCGGCGGTGGTCCACGGCTTTGCAACCCTCGATCCCGCGGTCCGCGTCGGAGGCGTCGTCATCAACCGGGTCGCCAGCGACCGCCACCACGCCCAGGTGGCGGAGGCGGTGGAGCGGCTGGGCATCCCGGTCCTCGGCGCGCTGCCGCGCGATGCGGTCGCGGCGCTGCCTGAGCGGCATCTGGGTCTGGTGCAGGCGGGGGAGCATGCCGACCTCGCGGCCCGGCTGGAGGCGCTTGCCGACATGGCCGAGCGGCATCTCGACCTCGATGCCATCCTCGCCGCCGCCGCTCCCATTTCGCCGGCCGTGGGCGCCGCCGCGGTGCTGCCGCCGCCCGGCCGGTGCATCGCGCTGGCGCGGGACGCCGCGTTCTCGTTCGTCTACACCCATGTCCTCGCCGGCTGGCGGGCGCGCGGGGCGGAGATCGTGTCGTTCTCGCCGCTCGCCGGCGAGCCGCCGCCGGAGCGCTGCGACGCCTGCTGGCTTCCGGGCGGCTATCCCGAATTGCACGCCGAACGGCTGGCGCGGGCCACCGGCTTCCTCGACGGCATCCGCCGCTTCGCCGCGACCCGGCCGGTCCATGGCGAGTGCGGCGGCCACATTGTGCTCGGCCGGTTCATCGAAGACGCGGCAGGCGCCCGTCACGCCATGGCGGGTCTGCTCGGCCACGCCACCAGCTTCGCGAAGCGCAGGCTCCATCTCGGCTACCGCGAGGCGCGGCTGCTGGCGGACTGCGCCATCGGCCCCGCCGGCGCGTCCGTGCGCGGCCACGAGTTCCACTATGCGAGCGTCGTGGAGCCGGGGGACGAC
>JAEWEX010000242.1 GCA_023389135.1 Pseudomonadota bacterium
ATCCAGGACAGCGCAGGGTCGGCCTTGCTATTTCGGCGGCGGGAGTCAGATTGCCCACGCACGGATTGCCGTGGGGAACAGTCCAGGGGGGTGGATGATCTCTCGCATGCCGGAACCGGCCTCCGGCCGTCGGGGGCCCGGCCGATCCGCCTGGCGCGGGCCTGCCGGCGAGGTCGTGGCAGGCCTGTCCCTCGCCTGCATGGCGGTGCCGATCCTGGTCGCCGCGGGCGTCCTCACCCACCAGCCACTGGGCGCGGACTTCGTCTCGGTGGGTGCGCTATCCGGTCTCGCCGGAGGCATCGCCGGCGGGCTCGTGGCCACGCTTGCGCGCCAGTCCTCCTTCATCGTCCCGGCGCCTGCCAGCCCCAGCGCGCTGGTGCTGGCCAGCTCCGTGGCCGCCCTGGTCCCCAGCCTCGGTGGCGAACCTGCGCTCATTCTGGCCGCGATCACCGCCTGCGCCGCGCTGACGGCGGTCTGGGTCATCCTGTTCGGGCTGGTGGGTGTCGGCCGCATCGTCCAGTACACGCCCTACCCGGTGATGACGGGGTTCATCAGCGGCATCGCCGCACTGCTGGTGATCTCGCAGCTTCCCGTGGTGCTGGGGGCCGACGGGATGGACGGCCTCCTGGCCATGGAGGCTCCGAGGGTGGGCCAGGCGACGCTCGGCATCGGCCTCGTCGCGCTCATGCTGGCCCTGAGCCGATGGCAGCCGCGGCTTCCGGCCCCGCTGATCGGCCTCGCCGCCGGCGCCATCCTGCATCCGGCGCTTGCGGCGATGATCCCCGATGCGGATTTCGGCCCCACGGTCGGCTCGATCCCGGAGGGCGGCATGGCCGCGATCGCGCAGATGCGGATCGACGGGCTGACAGGGCTCGCGGCCATGTCGCAACTGTTCCCCGCCCTGATCGCCATATCTCTGACGCTGGCGCTCGTCGTCATGCTCGACACGCTGCTCAGCACCCGTTCGCTGCGCGATCTCGACTATCCCGCGCCCAGCGAACGGCGGGAACTGGTCGGCCAGGGCGTCGGCGGGCTGGCCGCCGTCGCGGCCGGCGGCGTGGTGCTGTCGACGTCCATGGCGCTGACCATGGGCAACCAGCGCGGCGGGGCCCGCACGCGGGTGTCTGTCGTGACGGCGTGCCTGATCCTGCTTGCGGGCGTCACGTTGCTGCCGCAGGGGGTGGCCGCCCTGCCGATCATCGCGCTGGCCGCGATCCTCGTGTTCAGCGGCATCGCCATGTTCGACCGCCGCATCTTCGGGCTCCTGCGCGACGCGGTGTCGGCGCGCGAGCCCGCGAGACGAACACGGGCGCGGCGCAATGCGCTGGTGCTGATGGCGGTCCTCGTCACCACCGCCATGAACTATCCCCATATCGGCGCCGCCATCGGGGTGACGCTCGCCTGCGTGATCTTCATCGTCGACATGGCGCGGCCGGTGGTGCGCAGCCGCTCCGCCGGCGACCGCATCCAGTCCAAGCGGGCCCGTCCCACGGCCGACATGGACGTCCTGCGGTCGCAGGGCGGCCGCACGGGAATCCTGCGGCTCCAGGGCGTGCTGTTCTTCGGCAATGCCGACGAGCTTGCGGATGCGATGCGCGCCATGGAGCCTGGTGCGGACCGCTTCGTGCTCGACTTCCAGCGCGTCACCGACCTCGACGCATCGGGCGTGAACGTGCTGGAGGGCATCGCCCGCCGCCTGCGCGCGCGCGGCAAGGCGCTCGCACTGTGCACAATCGCGCCGCCGCTGGCCGACATGCTCGCGCCGGTGGACGCGCTGGCGTTTAAGGACCTCGACGGCGCTCTGGAATGGGCGGAGGCGGATATTCTCGCCGCGGGCACGGCCGCGGAGGGCGGCCGCGTCGCGCTGGAAGACGCCGACCTGGTGCGAGGGTTGTCGACCGCGGATGTGGAGACGCTGCGCGGCTTCCTCAGCCCGGCGTCCTACGCGAGCGGAGCGATCCTCTGCCGCGCCGCCGACCCGCCGGACGGCATGTGGCTGCTGGTCCGCGGGGCGGTCAGCGTACGCATCGGCCGCGACGGCGAAGGCGCGCGCATCGCCAGCATCGCCCCCGGCGCCACTGTCGGAGAGATGGCGCTGCTCGAGGGAAAACCTCGATCCGCCGCGATCGTCGCCGACGAGGAACTCGATACGTTGTTTCTCGATTCCAAGTCGTTCCGAAGTCTGAACGATGAACACCCGCGCATTGGGCAGATAATGATATCGAATATAGCGACTGTTCTTGCACAGAGACTTCGCGCAATGTCGGAGTCATTGCAGTTCTCCGAGAATTGACCGAACTCTTTTGGATGCCGTCACGGCGTCCGTGGATTTGCGGTTGTCGGGGCCGCGCGGCGGCACTAACGTGGCTGCGCGTGTGGACGGGGGAACGTTCGCGGATTGGTTGGTCCGGGGGGATCTGGCTTGGCTTTCAAAAGATACATTTGGCTCGCGTGCCTCGGCGCGGGCCTGACCGCAGCCGCGCCGGCGAGCGCCACGACGGCCACCGACCCGAACGTCGCGCCGCAGGCGGCGCCGGGTGAGCGGGCGGAGCTCGAGGCCCGCCGCGCAGCGTTGTTCCAGCAGATGCTGGCCGACGTCTCCAACCTTGAAATCGCCTTCGAGTATGCCGCGCTCTCCGCGCGGCTCGGAGACCTGGAGGGCGCGGTTTCCACACTGGAGCGCATGCTGATCTTTGCGCCAGGCCTGCCGCGTCTCCAGCTCGAACTGGGCATCCTCTACCACCGGCTGGGCGCGTATGAGACGGCGGAAAGCTATTTCGACGCGGCGCTGTCGTCCCCAAACGTGACGGAGGAACTCGTCGCCGCCATCGAGCCCTATCGCCGCGTGATCGCCAAGCGCACCGCCGTGAACCGGTTCGAGGGCGCTGTGGTCGTCGGCGCACGCTACCAGACCAACGCCAATGCCGGCCCCTCATCGCGCTTCGTCAATCTGAACGGCTTCGAGTTCCAGCTCGACGAGACCGCCACAAGCCGCGAGGACATCAACGCCTTCGTCGCGGGCAGCTTCCGCTATTCCCGCGACCTGGCCAACCAGGGCGACAGCTTCGACGTCAGCCTCCAGACCTACGGCGCGCTCTATGCCGAAAGCGACGAGATCAACACCGCGCTGGCGGAGGTGACCTTCGGCCCCAACATCGACCTGGCGCGGTTCGGTCTCTCCGGCGCCTCCCTGCAGCTCTACGGCATCGCCGCGGGCGTCGTGCTGGACGAGGACCCCTATCTGCTGAGCGGCGGCGTCGGCATCGGCTTCGCCAGCCTGGTGGGCGCACAGACCCGGCTGTCGCTGAAGACCGAATACCGCCGCGAGGACTACCGCGACAGCGACCTGCGCCCGTTCTCGTCAGACCGCAGCGGCGACCGGATCCGGGCGGTGGCGACGGCCGAGCGCCTCGTTACCGACCGCTTCTCGGTGTTCGCGCAGTTCGAGGGCGAGCGCCGCGAATCCGCGGTCGACATCCACAGCCTGTGGGAGGTTGGCGGGGCCATCGGCGGCACCTGGCGCTTCACGCCGTTCGACATCGCCGGCGGGGAGGCCTGGGCGCTGTCGCTGTCCGGCCGCTATCTCCATCGCCGCCACGACGATCCGGACCCGATCATCAGCTTTGCCGAAGAGCAGGAAGACCACGAGACGGCGTTCCAGGCGGCGCTGTCCGTCCCGCTCGGCACCGACTGGGCGGTGCAGACCATCGCAGGCTACCGCAACGTCGTGTCGAACTACGACACCCGACACCTGGACAACATCAGCGCCACCGTCGGCGTCATGAGGAGGTTCTGATGGGACGGGCCCCGCGCCTGCGCGCCGCGCTGCTGTCGACCGTCTCGGTCCTAGCGCTCATCGCCGCACCGGCCTACGCAGAGACTGCGGGCGTGGCCGCCGCCGTCAATCCGGCGACGCGCGGCACGCCACCGACCCTGCCGACCCGCACCATCGCGCTCGGCCAGAACATCCTGCAGAACGAAAGCATCGTCACCGACGCAGGCGGCCTGCTGCAGATCCTGCTCGCTGACGGCACCACCTTCACCGTAGGCCCCAATTCCGCGCTGGTGATCGACCGGTTCGTCTACGATCCGGCGGCGGGAACGGCCGAGGTGGCGGCCACCGTCACAAGGGGCGTGTTCCGTTTCATCGGCGGGCGCACCTCCAAGACGCCCGGCGGCGCGGTGCTGCGAACCCCGGTCGGCACCCTCGGCATCCGGGGCGGCATGGTCGACGTCAATCTGGCGCCGCGGCAGCAGGGCCTGAAGGCGCATTTCGACCTGATCTTCGGTACCGGCGCCACCCTGACCCAAGGCGGTTCCGCGGGCCCGGACAATGTGGCCGGCCAGGTCCGCTCCCAGATCGCCCGGCTCGGCACGATGATCGCACAGCACGAGGCCATGCGCGGGAGCGCACCGGCCCAGGGCCAGGGCGGGTCCGCCGGCGATGCGCTCCAGCGCATCGGTACCCTGCTCGGCCGTCAGCACCAGAAGACGAAAGGCCAGCAGGGCGCGGCGCCTCCGCCCGCCGTGGTCGCCGAGGGCCAGGAACTGATCGACCGCATCGCCGAGGCCCAGTCCCGCCTGGCGCGGGCCCTCGTCATGCGCCCGGCGCACGCCGGCGAGGTCCGCGGCATCGTGGCCGAGCTGGTCGCTCTGCAGGCGGAGCAGGCGCGGCAGATCCTCGCTCACCGCACGTCCGCACCACCGCCCGGATCGACCGTGCAGACCGTGGGCAAGCCGGGCTATTCCATCGTGGTCGGGATCGACGGACGCATCGGCGTCCAGAAGACGACCCCGCAGATGACGTCGTTCATCCAGCAGGCGCTGGCCGGAAAGCCGGGCACCAGTGGCGGCGCCCCGCGCGGCCCCACCGACGCCACCGTCGCGCAGGGCCCGGTCCCGCCGACCAACTCCCACCAGCCGCCCAGCGTCAACACGCTGTCGCCGCCGTCCTTTCCGAAGCATCTCATCGACAAGCTGGACGACCTGATCGTACCCGGAACCGTGGTGAGCCCGCCCTCCACGGACGCGTTCGACACCTGGGCGACGACGCAGACCACGGCCTTCTTCACCGGCCAGGCCATCGGCAGCGAGATCAACAGTTGTTCGGGCACGTCCTACGATCGCGTCGGCACCATGACCATGAGCTGGAACATGGGATTGAACGCCGGAACCATCGACATCTCCGGCTTCAACAGCGTCACCTCCACCGGCTCGCTCACCCGCGACGGCGCAACGTTCTCCGGACAGAACACGAGTTTCCCGGCGTTTTCCGCCGAGGGAACCTTCCTCCAGAGCGGCTCGGATCGTGCCGCAGGGGTCATCGGGTCGTTCGAGGCCGACAACGGGTTCTGGGAGGGCTCCGGGGTGTTCACGGGCGCCAGGTGAGCGCCGCCGGCCCGATGCGCTGAACCATGGCGGGCGCCCGCAGGCGGTCCCGGCTGGTCACGGGCTTCGGCCTCGCCGCCATCGCGGCCGCGGTTGCGCTGGCGGCGCTGGGCGTCACGCCGCTCGACCGGCTGAGCCCGCTGGTGTTCGACGCCTATCAGAGGCTGCAGC
>JAEWEX010000476.1 GCA_023389135.1 Pseudomonadota bacterium
CGCGCGATGGTGCCGGCCGGCGCGCCGAGCCGGCGCGCCTCGAGGATCAGGTAGGCGGAGATCGCCGTGCTCGCCAGGTCGCCCGCGATGGGGACGAGGCCCAGCAGGGGATCGACGCCGAAGCGGATGCCGGTCAGGGGAATGCGCCAGTTGGCGTCCAGCGTCCAGGACAGTTTTTCAAGGCGCGCAAGCGCCTCGGCATGGGGATCCGGCGCCACGGGCTCCGGCCTGGGCCGGGACGCAGGATGGCGAACCTTGGGGACGCGGGCCATGGGCTCTTTCTGTCTGTGCAGGCCCGGTCTCGACTGCCGGGGGCGACACGCGGATATGGGAGCGGCTAGGGTTCCCGGCCAGCGGTGGCCATGCGGGATGCTCCCATGACGCATACAACGATCGACTTCTGGTACGAGTTCGCCTCCACCTACTCCTATGTGGCGGCGTTCCGCATAGGGAAACTGGCGGAAGAGCGCGGCGTCGAGGTTGCGTGGCGGCCGTTCCTGCTCGGCCCGGTGTTCGCTAGCCAGGGATGGACGACGTCGCCCTTCAACCTGTTCCCCCTCAAGGGCCGCTACATGTGGCGCGACATGGAGCGCATCTGCGCGCGCCACGGGCTCATGCTGTCACCGCCAGATCCGTTCCCGGCCAACGGCCTGCTCGCCGCCCGGGTCGCGCTGGCGCTGGACGATGTGGCGCGGCCCGCCTTCACCAGGGCGGTCTACGAGGCCGAGTTCGCGGCCGGCGCCGACATCGGCTGGCCGGAGACGGTGGAGGCCGTGCTGGGCGATCTCGGCCACCATCCGCCGACCGTGATGGAGCGCGCGCTGTCCGACGCCAACAAGGCGGCGCTGAAGCAGCAGACCGCGGAGGCCCAGCGCCTCGGCATCTTCGGCGCGCCCGCGATGGTGTGCGCGGACGGCGAACTGTTCTGGGGCAACGACCGGCTGGAGGATGCGCTGGACTGGGCCGCCGGCCGCGGGGCCCGCCCGGCATGAGCCTCGCACCGGAAGAGATCGAGCGCTACGCCCGCCACATCGTGCTGAGGGAGGTCGGCGGGCCCGGCCAGCAGGCGTTGAAGCGGGCGCGGGTGCTGGTGATCGGCGCCGGCGGGCTCGGCAGCCCGGCGCTGATGTACCTTGCGGCCGCCGGGGTCGGCACGCTGGGCATCGTCGACGACGACACGGTGTCGCTGTCCAATCTGCAACGGCAGGTGCTGCACGCGACCTCCGACATCGGGCGGCCCAAGACCGACAGCGCCGCGGAGGCGATCGCGCGACTGAACCCGCATGTGGCCGTCGAGGCGCACGACCGGCGGCTGACGGGCGCAGACGCGGAGGCGCTGGTCGGCGCCTACGACCTCGTGCTCGACGGCTCCGACAATTTCGAGACGCGGTACCTTGTGGCGGACGCCTGCGAGCGCACGCGGAAACCGCTGGTGACGGCGTGGCTCGGAACCTTCGATGCCGGGATCACGACGCTGCGCCCGTTCGAGGCCGGGCCCGACGGCACGCCGAACCCGACATGGCGCTGCCTGTTTCCCGAGCCGCCGCCGGCGGGGACGGTGCCCACCTGCGCGGAGGCGGGCGTGCTCGGCGCGCTCGCGGGCGTGGTCGGCTCGCTGATGGCGCTGGAGGCGATGCGGGAGATCGTGGGCTTCGGCGAGGGGCTGGTGGGCACCGTGCTGCTGGTGGATGCCCGCTCGCTGCGCTTCGAGCGGATCGGCTATGGCCGGGTCACTCCGCCTTCGGAACGGCGCTGAAGCGGGCGTTGCCAAGACCGGTGCCGATGGTGAGCACGCCCCAGCGGGCGACCTCCGCCATGGCGGACAGTTCGCTCAGGCCCTGCACCACCGCGTCGTTGTGCATGACCACCGTTGTGTCGTGATCGCCGATCCGCGGCAGCGCGTCCGTCAGGCTCTGCGGCAGGTTGAAGCCCTTGGCCTCCCAGTTGCCCGGCAGGTTCTGGCCGCCGCTCTGGATGGTGCCGTCCTCAAGGATGATGCCGGGGCAGGCGACGCCGATGAACGGCGCCAGCCGCAGCTTCTTCCTGCCTGCGGCCGCGATCAGGTCCTCGAACATGGCCACGAGCCGCGACACCGCCTTCTTGCGCGTCGGCTTGTCGTCGGCGTGTCGCCACAGCTCCGACTTCCAGACGCGGACCTTCTTCAACCGCGCCTCGCCCTTCACTCTTGCGAACCGGACGATGCCGGCGCGCATGTTGGTGCCGCCGATGTCGGCGGCCAGGATCGCGTCATGCCCGGCGAAGATCCAGGCCGGCGCCAGGTGCACCGCGCCCATGAGGCCCGCCTCGTCGGGATCGTTTCCGATCGGGTGGAGGTCGATGCCGATGCCGTCGGCGCGCAGCAGGATCTCGGCGCGGCCGATGGCAAGCTCGCCGAGCCGGCTCGCCCGCATGCCGCCCCCGACCACCACCTTCTCGGTGCCCTTCCACTCGCTGGTCTTGAGAAACCGCCGCACCACCGTCGCCAGCTCCTGCGCGAACTCCTCGACCGCTCCGAGCACGAGACCGGCCGCTTCGGGAGAGCCTTCCGCAAGGGCCGTCTCCAGCCCGCCGCGCCCGATGCTGTCGGTGGTGTCCTCTCCCAGGGGATCGCCGAACTTCCGGACCCGCTTGCGCCAGTCGTCGGCGATCCTCATGAAGGCGCCCTTGCTGGCCCGGTCGCCCAGGAAGCCGTCGCCGTCCTTGATCTGGATGTTCCAGCTGTCCACCGTCACCAATGGCAGCTTGCCCGCGCCGTGAGGAATGGCGTGGGAGAAGTCGTTCGGTTCGGCCATGGCGGATCCCCAACCTTGCTGCGCGCTGTCAACGCGCGGCGGCGGCGATCCGTTCGCCGGCAGGGCGGAGATTGGCGGGGCCGATCGACCGCCCCGGTCACAGCATGCTGGGCAGCACCCGGTCCGGCGGGCGGTGGCCGTCCATGAAGGCCTTGATGTTGACGATGACCTTCTCGCCCATGTCGACGCGGCCCTCGATTGTGGAGGAGCCCATATGCGGCATCAGCACCACCTTGCCCTGGCGCGCGAGCTTGACCAGGCGCGGGTTCACCGCCGGCTCGCCCTCGAACACGTCGAGCGCGGCGCCCGCCAGTTCGTCCGCCTCCAGCATGCGCGCCAGCGCCCCCTCGTCCACCACCTCGCCGCGGGCGGTGTTGACGATGTAGGCTTCCTTCTTGAGCAGCTTCAGCCGGCGCGCCGACAGCAGGTGATAGGTCGCCGGCGTGTGCGGGCAATGCACGGAGATGATGTCGACCCGCCCCAGCATCTGGTCGAGGCTGTCCCACCAGGTCGCCTCCAGGTCCTCCTCGACGGCGGCCGGCAGACGACGGCGGTTGTGGTAGTGGACCTGGAGCCCGAACGCCTTGGCGCGGCGCGCGACCGCCTGGCCGATGCGGCCCATGCCGAGGATGCCGAGGCGCTTGCCCCAGATCCTGTGGCCCAGCATCCAGGTCGGCGACCAGCCGGCCCAGTCCTCCCCGTCGGGGATGATGCGCGCGCCCTCGGCGAGGCGGCGCGGCACGGCCAGCAGCATCGCCATGGTCATGTCCGCGGTATCCTCGGTCAGGACGCCGGGCGTGTTGGTCACGGTGATGCCGCGGGCGAGCGCGGTCTCCACGTCGATGTGGTCCACGCCGTTGCCGAAATTGGCGATCAGCTTGAGATTGTCGCCGGCCTGCGCGATCAGGCCCTTGTCGATCCGGTCGGTGACGGTCGGCACCAGCACGTCGGCTTCCGCCATGGCTTGCGCCATACGGTCGCGGCCGAGCGGGGCGTTGTCGATGTTGAGCCGGGTGTCGAACAGTTCGCGCATGCGCGTTTCCACCGCATCCGGCAGCTTGCGGGTGACGACCACGAGGGGCTTCTTGCGCGACATGGCGGTGGGTCCGGGGCTCGCGTCCTTCCGGCGGAGGGCGCCGGCGAGGTCTGGTTAACGGGGCGTCAACGCCCTGTGTGGGACTAGTGTCGGGGCTGGCGTGACCAGCCCCCGGCTGGCGGCGGAGTGTCATACAACGGTCGGGGAAACTCAACTCGCATGAGGGAGACTGTTCGGATGCGCCGAGCGAAGCGGGCCGCCGGGTTACGGGCGGGAGCACTGGGTCTCGCGGCCGCCATCGCGTGCGCCATGGCCCCGGACGCAGGCGCGCAGGCCCCGGGCGCAGGGTCCGTCAGCGGGCTGCCGGTGCCGCGTTTCGTCAGCCTCAAATCCGACAAGGTGAATGTCCGCCGCGGGCCGACCACCCAGCATCAGGTGGCGTGGGAGTTCCTGCGCGAGGGCCTGCCCGTGGAGATCGTCGCGGAGTACGACAACTGGCGGCGCATCCGCGACGCCGACGGCGACGAGGGCTGGGTCTATCACAGCCTGCTGTCGGGCCGGCGCACGGCGCTGGTCTCGCCCTGGGCGGCCGACGAGGTCCAGGACCTGCGGGCTCGCGGCGACAGCGAGGCTCGGGTGGTGGCGCGGCTCCAGGCGCGGGTGCTGGCCAATGTCGGCCCCTGCGACGGCGCCTGGTGCCGGCTGAGCGGACGCGGCTTCGAGGGCTGGATCGAGCAGGAGAAGCTCTGGGGCGTCTATCCCGGCGAGAAGGTCGAGTAGCGGCCGGGAACCGCCGCCTTACCGCGACTTCGGCCGCACCCTCACGACCACGTCCACGCGGGCGATCTCGAAGCCGTCCGGTGCGCCGGGAAGGCCGGCAACCGACAGGCCGCTTCCGGGAATGTCCACCAGCCGGTTCTCGCCCTCGATGTAGAAATGGTGGTGGTCGTCGATGTTGGTGTCGAAATAGCTCTTGGCGCCCTCGACCGCGACCTGGCGCAGCAGGCCGGCGTCGGTGAACTGGTTCAGCGTGTTGTAGATGGTGGCGAGCGAAACCGCGACGCGGGCGCCGACAGCCTCCTCGTGCAGCATCTCCGCGGTCAGGTGGCGGTCGCCCCGGCCGAACAGGAGGCGGCCGAGCGCGATGCGCTGCCGCGTGGGACGCAGCGATGCCGCCCGCAGCATGCCGGCCACGTCGCGCGCGACGCAACTCGTCGGCCTGAGGCCGCAGGCGGCGGCCGTCGTCTCGTTGGGCTGGCGGTCGGTCATGGCAGGTCCGGTCTACTTTAGAACTGGAATAATCCTGAAAAATCAGGCGATGCGCTGCTGCTGCACCTGAGCAAATAATAGCGCCTCCGACCTTCCGCGACAACCTCCGGCCCGATCCGGCCCGTGGCGCTTTTCGCCGCGGGCGGGGCCGTGTTACACGTGCGCGGCGTCAAATCAGGCTGGATGCCGCATGGAAGGACTGGACCTCGGATGACCGATCGCAAGTCGAGTTTCGAATACGAGGACCTCCTGGCCTGCGGGCGCGGCGAGCTGTTCGGCGCCGGCAATGCCCAGCTTCCGCTGCCGCCCATGCTGATGTTCGACCGCATCCCGGAAATCTCCGAGACCGGCGGCCCTCACGGCAAGGGCTTCGTCCGCGCCGAACTCGACGTGCGCCCGGATCTCTGGTTCTTCGACTGCCACTTCAAGGGCGATCCGGTCATGCCGGGCTGCCTCGGCCTCGACGCCATGTGGCAACTGGTCGGCTTCTATCTCGGCTGGCTGGGCTCCCCCGGCCGCGGCCGGGCGCTGGGGCTGGGCGAGCTCAAGTTCTCCGGCCAGGTGCTGCCGTCCGTGAAGAAGGTGGTCTACGGCGTCGATTTCAAGCGGGTGATGCGGTCCCGGCTGGTGCTCGGCATCGCCGACGGATGGCTTGAAGCCGACGGCGAGATCATTTACCGGGCAAGCGACCTCAAGGTCGGCCTGTTCCAGGCCGAGCCCGCCACGGCCGCCGGCTGAGCCGGCAGGCCCCGCGGGGCCGCCACTTGCAACGGAGTATCGAGATGCGCAGGGTCGTCGTCACCGGGATGGGCATCGTCTCGTCCATCGGCAACACCGCCCAGGAGGTCCTGGCCTCGCTGCGCGAGGGCAGGTCCGGCATCTCCAAGGCCGACGACTACGCCCGGCTGGGGTTCCGCTGCCAGGTCCACGGCGCGCCGACGCTGGACCCGGCCGACCTGCTCGACCGCCGCGCCATGCGCTTCCACGGCGGCGGCACGGGCTGGAACCATGTGGCCATGGACCAGGCGATCCTGCATGCCGGGCTGGAGGACAGCGACGTCTCCAACCCGCGCACCGGCATCATCATGGGCTCGGGCGGCCCGTCGACCCGCACCATCGTGGACTCCGCCGACATCACCCGTGAGAAGGGCCCCAAGCGCGTCGGCCCGTTCGCGGTGCCGAAGGCCATGTCCTCCACCGCCTCGGCGACGCTCGCCACATGGTTCAAGATCAAGGGCGTCAACTACTCGATCTCGTCGGCCTGCTCGACCTCGGCGCACTGCATCGGAAACGCCGCCGAGCAGATCCAGCTCGGCAAGCAGGACATCGTGTTCGCGGGCGGCTGCGAGGAGCTGGACTGGACGCTGTCGGTGCTGTTCGACGCCATGGGCGCCATGTCCTCGGCCTACAACGACACGCCGGCGACGGCCTCCCGCGCCTATGACGCGAACCGCGACGGCTTCGTCATCGCCGGCGGCGCGGGCGTGCTCGTGGTCGAGGAGCTGGAGCACGCCAAGGCGCGCGGGGCGAACATCCTCGCCGAACTGGTGGGCTACGGCGCGACCTCCGACGGCCACGACATGGTGGCCCCGTCGGGGGAGGGCGCGGTCCGCTGCATGCGCCAGGCTCTGGCCACCGTGAAGGGCCGGGTCGACTACATCAACCCGCACGCCACCTCGACCCCCGTGGGCGACGCCAAGGAGATCGAGGCCATCCGCGAGGTTTTCGGCGCGGACTGCCCGCCGATCTCGGCCACCAAGTCGCTCAGCGGCCACTCCCTGGGCGCCGCCGGCGTGCAGGAGGCGATCTACGCGCTGCTGATGCTGCAGAACGATTTCGTCGCGGCCAGCGCCCATATCGAGGAGCTGGACCCCGCCTTCGCGGACATGCCGATCGCCCGCACGCGCATCGACGGCGCGAAGCTCGACACCGTGCTCTCCAACTCGTTCGGCTTCGGTGGCACCAACGCCACGCTGGTGTTCCAGCGCTACGGCGGGTGAGCCGGAAACACATGGAGACAAAGGGTGATTGGGTCGCGGGCGATCCGGTCGCTATAGCAACGAACGATCCAGGCGCCCGAGAATCGTTTACGGCGCATGTTCGGGCGGGGTGACGGCATGGTGGCGGGACTTCTCACGGGCAAGCGCGCCCTGGTCATGGGCGTCGCCAACGACCACTCCATCGCGTGGGGCATCGCCCGCAAGCTGGCCGAGGCCGGCTGCGAACTCGCCTTCACCTACCAGGGCGACGCCCTGCGCAAGCGCGTCGCGCCGCTGGCGGAGAGCGTCGGCTCCGACACCGTGCTGCCCTGCGACGTGGAGGACATCGCCTCGGTCGACGCGGTGTTCGACGCGCTGCGCGAGAAATGGGGGCGTATCGACATCCTGGTCCACGCCATCGCCTTCTCGGACCGCTCCGAGCTAAAGGGGCGCTATGCCGAGACCACCCGCGCCAACTTCTCGCGGACCATGGTGATCTCGTGCTTCTCTTTCACCGAGATCGCCAAGCGCGCGGCGCAGCTGATGACCGAGGGCGGCGCCATGCTGACGCTGACCTATGGCGGCTCGGTGCGGGTGATGCCCAACTACAACGTCATGGGCGTCGCCAAGGCCGCGCTGGAGGCGAGCGTGCGCTACCTCGCGGCCGATTTCGGCGCCGACGGCATCCGCGTCAACGCCATTTCCGCCGGCCCGATCCGGACGCTGGCCGGCGCCGGCATCGCCGACGCCCGGCTGATGTTCAACTTCCAGCAGCGCCATGCGCCGCTGAAGCGGACCGTCACCATCGACGAGGTGGGCGGCGCGGCGCTCTATCTGCTGTCCGACCTCGGCTCCGGCGTCACCGGCGAGATCCACTACGTGGATTCCGGCTACAACATCATCTCCATGCCCAACCCGCAGGCGCTGAAGACGGTGGACGCCGCCGAGACGGCCGCCGAGGAGGCCGCCGCGGAGGTCCAGTCCGCCGCCGAGTGAGCGGCCGGCCCGCTCCCGCCGGACCTCACCTGCGCTATCCTGGCCCCGCGTCCCGATCCCGCGACCCATCCCCATGACCGCCGCCGACACCCTGCTCTCGCTCGCCGCCCTGTGGTTCGTCGCCGTGCTGACGCCCGGCCCCAACATGATGCTGTTCACGGCCATCGCGCTGAACTCGTCGCGGGCGGCCATCGTGGCGGCGGCCGGCGGCATCCTGGTGGCCACGGGCTGCTGGGGACTGGCGGGCCTGTTCGGCCTGCTGTGGCTGTTCGAGACCTTCCCCTGGCTGATGCTGGGGGTGAAGCTGCTGGGCGGCGCCTATCTGGTGTGGAAGGGGTTCCAGATCGTGCGCGCCAACCTCCGCCGCGGCACGCCGGGCTCCGCCCCGCCGCCGCGGCCAGCGACGCCGCCGGCGCGCGCGTTTCTGGCGGGCCTCCTGACCAATCTCGGCAATCCCAAGTCGCTGGTGTTCGTCACCTCGCTGTTCGCCGTGACGCATCTGGCGGAGAAGCCGCTGGCGGTCGGGTTCGCCGGGGTCGGCATCATGGTGGCGATGTCGGCGAGCTACTACCTCGCCTTCGGGCTCGTGCTGCGGCTGACCCCGTTCGGCCGGACCGACAGCCGGCTGCGCCGCGCCCTCGGCGCCGCGGTTGGCGCGGTGATGATGGCGTTCGGGGCGCGCATGGCGTTCGAGCGCTGACGTGTCAGCCTGACTGGACCGCGGGCGCCGGCAGCGTCATGTCCGGCGTCTCGATGTGCTCGGGCCGCACCCCCATCCCGATCAGCCGGGCGGGGATGCGCCTCAGCACCGGGAAGCGGTTGAACAGGCGCGCGGGCCAAGGCGCGCGGATGGGGCCGCGACTGGCCAGCACCGGCGATATGACGCGGTTCTGAACCGCCAGCTGCAGCCGCTGCGTCACCCGGGTCGGCCACAGCCGACGCCGCTCGACCGCGGCCAGGTCACCGTCGGTGACGCCGCCCGCCCGCAGGCCCGCCGCAAGCAGGTTCGCCGCCGCCACCGCGTCCTGGATCGCGAGATTGATGCCGATGCCTCCCACGGGCGACATGGCGTGGGCGGCGTCCCCGATCATGAGCAGTCCGGGCCTCCACCAGCGATCGAGCCGGTCCACCCGGACCGTCAGCAGCTTGACGTCGTCGAAGCTCTCGATGGCGGCGGCCCGCCCGCCGTCGAAGGGCAGCAGCGCCGCGACCCTCGCCCGGAACGCCGCGATCCCCGCCGCCCGGATCATGTCGAACCCGCCCTTGGGGATCACCAGCGCGCACTGCCAGTAGTCTCCCCGGTTGATCAGAACCAGCAGCCGCCCGGCGTCGAAGCGGCCGAACGTCTCGTCGGGATCTCCCGGCTGGCGCGGCAGCCGCATCCACAGCACATCCATGGGCGCGCCGAGGTCGCGGACCGCCAGCCCGGCGCAGTCGCGGACCCGGGAGCCGCGGCCGTCGGCGCCGACCGTCAGGGCGGCGCGGATCTCGACCGCGCCATCCGGTCCGCGCGCGCGCAGGCCGGCGATGCGGCCGCCCTCCTCCACCAGGGTCTCCGCCTCGGTCTCCATCAGCAGGTGGAAGCCCCGGTAGCGGCGGCCGTGGTCGGCGAGGAAATCCAGGAAGTCCCATTGCGGCATGAAGGCCACGAAGCGGCAGCGGGTCGGCAGGTGGCGGAAGTCGGCGATGCGGATGGCGTGCTCGCCGATCATGCCGGTCAGCGTCTCGGCGCGCTGGTGCGGCAGCTTCAGGAACGCGTCCAGCAGGCCGAGCTCGTGCATCAGCTCAAGCGTCGAGGGATGGATGGTGTCGCCGCGGAAGTCGCGCAGGAAGTCGGCGTGCTTTTCCAGCACGGTGACGTCGACGCCGGCGCGGGCGAGCAGGACGCCGAGCATCAGCCCGGCCGGTCCGCCGCCGGCGATGCAGCAGGTCGTGGTCACCGCGCGCGCCGTTGCGCCCATGCCCGGCCTTCCTCCCGGCGGTCGGCTACTCCCCGGTCTGGAGCAGCGAGCCCGCCGCCCGGGCCCGCTTCAGCAGCCCCATGAACACCGCCACGGCGCCGGCGAACAGCACGACGTTGAGCGCCAGCGCCTGCAGCATCAGGTCGGCGCGGAACGTCTCCTCCAGCACCAGCGCGCGCATGCCCTCGAACACATAGGTCGGCGGCAGCGCCCAGGCGATGGCGGCAAGCCAGTCCGGCATCACCGACACCGGATAATACACCGCGCAGAGCGGCATGAGGATGAAGATCAGCGACCAGGCCAGCCCCTCGGCGCCCAGCCCATGGCGCAGCACCAGGCCCGACGTGACCAGCGCCAGCGCCCAGCTCGTGAGGATCAGGTTGGCGAAGAACGCGCCGAGAGCGAAGCCGAAGCTCCACAGGTTGAAGCCGAAGAACACGATGGCCATGAGCGTCACCGGCACGATGCCGATGGCCAGACGGACCAGGCTCATGACCATCTGGGCCGCTACCAGCTCCATGGGCCGGAGCGGGCTCATCATCAGGTTGCCGAGATTCTTGGCCCACATCTCCTCCAGGAAGGAGATGGAGAAGCCGAGCCCGCCGCGGAACAGGATGTCCCACAGCAGCATGGCGCCGAGAAAGGTGCCGGCGGCGAGCGCGACGCGGCCCGAGGCCTCGCCCACATAGGCCTGGAGGAACCCCCAGGTGAGCATCTGCACGAACGGCCAGTAGACCAGCTCCAGCAGCCGCGGCCAGGACGAGCGCAGCACGTACCAGTGCCGCTCGACCATGGCCGCGACGCGGCGGGCGGAGGCCGCCGCGCTCACGCCGCCGCCCGCCCGCGGCCGCGAGCGACGTCGAGGAACACCTCCTCCAGCGTCTCACGTCCGTAGCGCGACAGCAGCGCGGCGGGCGCGGCGTCGTCGACCACCAGGCCCGCCTTCATCATGATCACCCGGTCGCACAACCGCTCGACCTCGGCCATGTTGTGGGAGGCGATCAGGATGGTGGCGCCGCGCGCCGCGCGGTAGCTCTCCAGCCGGGTCCTGATCCAGTCGGCGGTGTCGGGATCCAGCGACGCGGTGGGCTCGTCCAGCAACAGCAGCTCCGGCTCGTTGACCAGCGCCTTGGCGAGCGCGACGCGGGTCTTCTGGCCGGCGGAGAGCTTGCCGGTGGGCCGGTCCAGCAGGTCGCCGAGGTCGAGGCTCTCGGCAAGCACCGCCACCCGGCCCTTCACGTCGGCGACGCCGTAGAGCCTGCCGAACACCGAGAGGTTCTGCCGCACGGTGAGCCGGCCGGGCAGGTCCACATAGGGGCTCTCGAAATTCATGCGGTGGAGCACGCGGTGGCGCTCGCGACCCATGTCCGCGCCCAGCACCCGCACCTCGCCCGAAGTAGGCGTGAGCAGCCCCATGATCATGGCGATGGTGGTGGTCTTGCCGGCGCCGTTGCCGCCCAGGACGCCGACCACGGACCCGGGCGCGACCTCGAAGCCGATGCCGCCCACGGCGGTCACGGGCCCGAAGGACTTCACGAGGTCGCGGACTTGGATGGCGGGGATCATGGGAGAATCGGGCTCTGCGGGAGCCCGATATCTAGTGACGATCGCGCCCGATGGCGAGGGCGCACGAGCCGGCGGTCAGACGCGGCCCTTCCAGGGCACCAGCGCCTTCTCCAGCTGGCGGATGCCAAGCTCGAAGGCCAGCGCGAACAGGCCGATGATGATGATGCCGAGGATCACCACGTCGGTCCTGAGGAAGTTCGAGGCGTTGAGCACCATCTGGCCGAGGCCGGCATTGGCGGCCACCATCTCGGCCGCCACCAGCGTGGTCCAGCCGACCCCCATGCCGATGCGCAGCCCGACCAGAATTCCCGGCAGCGCCGATGGCAGGATCACCTTGCGCAGCACCTGGGCCTTGGTCGCGCCCATGGACAGCGCCGCCTGGATCTGCTCCTGCGACACGGAGCGCACGCCGGAGCGGGCGGCAAGCGCCACCGGAGCGAAGCAGGCGAGGAAGATCAGCGCGACCTTGGACGTCTCGCCGATGCCGAGCCAGATGATCATCAGCGGCAGGTAGGCGAGCGGCGGCAGCGGCCGGTAGAACTCGATGGGCGGGTCGAAAACGCCGCGCGCGATGCGGTTGACGCCCATGGCCAGGCCGACCGGAATGCCGATCAGGGCCGCCAGCGCGAAGGCGCTGGTGACGCGGAACAGGCTCCAGCCGATGTGGACCCACAGCGTGTTGTTGTCGAGCTCGCCCGCCAGCGACTGCTGCAGCGCGAACAGGATGGTGGACGGCTTGGGCAGGAACAGCGGCCGGACCCAGGCGAGTTCGGTGGCCAGCCACCACAGGCCCAGCAGGGCGCAGACGGTGACGGTGTTGATGACGAAGCTCGATCCCTCGCCCAGCGTTCGGTAGGTGCTGATCCTGCGCGGCTTGCCCGCGGGGGGCGCCTTGGCGGGCGCGGGGGCCGGGGTGGCGGCGTCGGTCATGCGGCCGTCCTCGCGCTCATGCGACAGCCGAAGCCGGCGCGCCGGCCGGCTCGCGGCGGGTGATCATGTTGAGCACCTGCTCGCGGACCTTGATGAAGTCCGGATCGGACTTCACCGCGCGGGCGTCCCGGCACTCGATGTAGCGCTTGCAGAAGTCGAGCTCGATAACATGCTCGATCTTGCCCGGCCGCGGCGTCATCACGATCAGGCGGGTGGCCAGGAACACGGCCTCCTCGACGCTGTGGGTGATGAAGAAGATCATCTTGCCGGTGCGGTGCCACACATCCAGCACCAGCTCCTGCACCTGCTCGCGGGTCAGGGCGTCGAGCGCGCCCAGCGGCTCGTCCATCAGAAGCACGCGCGGATTGTTGGCCAGCGCCCGCGCGATGCCGACGCGCTGCTGCATGCCGCCCGACAGCTCGTAGATCATGGCGTTGCGGAAGTCGGCCAGGCCGACCAGCTCCAGCTGCTCCAGCGCGACGCGGTGGCGCTCGGGGCGCGCCACGCCGCGCAGCTGCAGCCCGAAGGCGACGTTGTCGATGACATTGAGCCACGGCATCAGAGCATGGCGCTGGAACACCACGCCGCGGTCGGCGCCCGGCCCCGCGATGGGGTGACCATCCAGCAGCACGTCGCCGTCGGAGGGCCGGAGGAACCCGGCGATGGTGGACAGCAGGGTGGTCTTGCCGCAGCCGGAGGCGCCGATGGCGACCACGAACTCACCGTCGTCGATGTCGAGCTTCACATGCGACAGCGCCTCGACATAGGCGGAGGGCGATCCGAAGCGGATCGACAGGTCGCGGATTTCGAGTGCTGACACGGGCGTCTCCTCGCGATGGCGTCACAGGGCGCGCAGGGCGACGGGAGGCGCGGACCGGAACGCCGGCGCCGCGCCTCCCGCAGGGAGACTACTGCTTCATCGCCGCCTTGACGAATTCGTCGGTGACGAACTTGGCGTAGTCGGACTGCACCTCCGGCACGCGGCCCTGGTCCTTCAAGAACTGCGAGGTGTCGGCCAGCGCCTTCGCGGCGCCGCCGCCGAGCCAGGTCTCGGACGCCTGCTCCTCGAGGCCGAGGAAGACATAGGCGCCCATGGCCTCGGGCACGTCCTTGGGATCGGCGCCGGAGATCTTGGCCACGGCCTTGGCCTCGGCGCTGTCGGCCGTCCAGGCGGCCTTGTTGTCCATGTACTGCTTGTCGATGTCGGCGAGCATCCTGACCAGCGTGGTCATGAACTCCTTGTTCTCGGCGGCCCAGTCGCGATCGACCATGAGCGCGTCGAAGGTCGGGCGGCCCTTGGCGGCGAGCTCGGTGGCGGAGGCCAGCACCTTGCCGTTGGCCTTCACCGAGGCCAGCGCGGGGTTCCACACGAAGGTGGCGTCGATGTCGCCGCGCTCCCAGGCGGCCACGATCTCCGGCGGGCGCATGTTCAGGATCTCGACCTCGCGCGGGTTGACGCCGGCATCCTCCAGCGCGAACAGGAGCTGGTAGTGGGTGGTGGAGACGAACGGCACGCCGACCTTCTTGCCCTTCAGGTCGGTGATGGCGTTGACGCCCGAGCCCTCGCGGGCGACCAGCTGCTCGGCCTCGCCGATGTCGTCGAGGATCCAGAACACCTGCAGGTCGAGGCCCTGGGTGGCGGCGGCAGCCGCCGGGCTGGAGCCCAGCTCGCCGATCTGCACCTGGCCGGAGGCCATGGCGCGGATCACGTCGCCGCCGCCGGCGATCTTCTGCCAGTTGATCTTGTAGCCGGTGGCCTTCTCCAGCTCGCCATTGTCGATCAGGACGCGGTAGGGCACCACCATGTCCTGGTGCGCGAAGGTCACCGTCTTGTTCTGGGCCGCGGCGCCTGAGACGCCGAGCCCGACGGCGAACGCCGTCGCCGTGAAGAGCGCTTTCTTCATCGTCTTATCCCCTCTGTCGAAAATCAGGTCCATGACGGGCAGCCGAGACGGCCCGCAGATCGGTGACGCAACGCGATGCGGACGCCGCGCATGGCGACGGCTGCAACGAGCCGACCGGTTCGAGGCCCGGCCTCACGGCGTCTTTCATTCCCCTCATGCGTGTATTAGGCGGAAGGCTGCGCTGCGGTGACAATGGTCCAGACGGCGCAAATCGTCCCCCGAACTGGACCAAGGATCGACGGCTACGGCGCGCGGTGCTCATGCGGTGCGCACCTTGCCCGAAGCCGCGGCAGACGGCTCCACGTAGTCGACGCCGAGCGCTTCCGCGACAGCGGGATGCGTGACCATGCCGGCATGGATGTTGAGGCCCGCCATCAGGTGCCGATCCTCCTCCACCGCCCGCTTCCAGCCCTTGTCGGCCAGCGCCAGCGTGAACGGCAGCGTCGCATTGTTGAGGGCGAAGGTCGAGGTGCGCGGCACGCCCCCGGGCATGTTGGCGACGCAATAGTGGATCACGTCGTCCACCACGTAGGTGGGCTGGTCGTGGGTCGTGGGCCGCGAGGTCTCGAAGCAGCCTCCCTGGTCGATGGCGACATCCACCACCACCGAACCCGGCTTCATGCGCCGGATGATGTCGCGGGTGACGAGCTTGGGCGCGGCCGCCCCGGGCACCAGCACGCCTCCGATCACGAGGTCGGCCTCGATGCAGTGCTTCTCCAGCGCGTCGCGGGTCGAGAACACGGTGTTGAGCGGCCGGTCGAACTGCTGCCACAGCCGGCGCAGCACGGCGAGGTCGCGGTCCAGCACCCACACGTCCGCCCCCATCCCCAGCGCGATGTGGACGGCGTGGGTGCCGACCACGCCGCCGCCCAGCACCACCACCTTCGCGGGATCCACGCCCGGCACGCCGCCGAGCAGAACGCCCAGCCCGCCATGGGCCTTTTCCAGGAAGTAGGCGCCGGCCTGCACCGCCATGCGGCCGGCGACCTCCGACATCGGCGCCAGCAGCGGCAGCCCGCCCGTGGGCGAGGTCACGGTCTCGTAGGCGATGCAGGTCGCCCCGCCGGCGATCAGGTCGCGGGCCTGTTCGGGGTCCGGCGCCAGATGGAGATAGGTGAACAGGACCTGGCCCGGCCGCAGCATCGCGCGCTCGGGCGCCTGCGGCTCCTTGACCTTGACGATCATCTCGGCGGCGTCGAACACCGCGCGCGCGGTTGCCGCGACGGTCGCGCCGGCAGCCTCGTAGGTGGCGTCCTCCAGCCCGACGCCGGCGCCAGCGCCGGTCTCCACCACCACCTCGTGGCCGTGGGCGACCAGTTCCCGGACGCTGGTCGGCGTCAGCCCCACACGGTATTCGCGGACCTTGATCTCCTTCGGAACGCCGATGCGCATGTGCCGGTCCCCCACGGTCGTTTCAGGGCGGGAATGGTAGGAGCGGCCCGGCGGGCCACATAGGACCAGCCCCGAACGGACGCTAGTGCCAGGCGGGCTCCGCGGAAGCCGGGCGCATCTCCGCGATCACCGACCCCAGCGTCTCCAGGCCGCGGTCGATGCGGTCCACGGGGATCGACGACAGGCCTATGCGCATGTGGTTCAGCGGTGGCGACGGAGCGGCGAAGAACACGTCGCCGGGCTCGATCAGGACGCCGCGCTCCCGGGCGCGCTCCGCCAGCAGGTTGGTGTCGAGCCATTCCGGCCCGCGCACCCAGTAGCTCGATCCACCCGCGCCGCCGGAATAGGCCGCGTGCGGCAGATGGCGGTCCAGCCCGCGGCGGGCGGCCTGGGCGCGTTCCCGCAGCGCATGGATCAGCCGGCGCGCCAGCGCCTCGTGGTGGCCGAGCGAAAGGAACAGCGCCGCGGTGCGCTGGTTGTTGACCGGCGGGTGGCGCAGCATCAGGCGGCGCAGCGCGCGGGCCTCGCGGATCAGTTCGGCGGGGCCGACGATGTAGCCGAGCCTCAGGCCCGGAGCCAGGGTCTTGGACAGGCTGCCGACATAGATCACGCGGTGGTCGCGATCGAGGCTCTTCAGCGACGGCGTCGGCGTGTCGGCGAAGTTGATCTCGCTTTCGTAGTCGTCCTCGATCAGCACGATGTCGCGCTCGGCGGCGACGGTCAGCAGCTCCTCGCGGCGGGCGAGCGGCATGGTCACCGATGTCGGGCACTGGTGGCTGGGCGTGACGTAGACATAGTCGCACCCGGCCAGGCGCTCGTCCACCACGAGGCCGTCGGCGTCGATGGGCAGGCGGCGGATCTCGGCCGACGACAGCGAGACGATGTTGCGCGCGTCGGGATAGCCAGGGTCCTCGATGCCGACCCGGGTGCGGTCGGTCATCAGGAGCTGGGTCAGGAGGAACAATGCCTGCTGGGCGCCGATTGTGACCATGATCTCGGACGCCGTGGCCCAGACCCCGCGGCGCGGCAGCACCCGGGAGCGCAGCTGCTCGATCAGCATCTCGTCGTCGCCGTCGATCAGGTCGGGCGCCCAGCCGCGCATCTCCAGCGTGCCCAGCGCCCGGCGCGAGCACTCGCGCCAGTCGGCGATGGGAAACAGCGTGGGGTCGAACTGGCCGTAGAGAAAGGGAAACTCGTAGGCCTGCCAGTCGGCGGGCTTGGCGATGTTGCGCAGGCCGGAGGCGCGAAGCGCGAAGCGCGGGCCCCAGTCGGGCTCGGAGCCGCGGCCCGGCGCGGCGTCGGGCGCCGGCGGGTGATCGCAGGTAACGGTGGGGCTGACGAAGTAGCCGGAGCGTTCCCGCGACAGCAGGAAGCCGTGGTCGAGCAACTGCTGGTATGCCAGCACCACGGTGTTGCGGGCGACCCCCAGGCTCTGCGCCAGCTCGCGGCTCGACGGCATCGGGCTGCCCGGCGCGAGCCGGCCGTCGAGGATGGCCGAGACCACCGCCTCGCGGATGCGGGCCTGCAGCGCGCGCGGCGCGTCGCCGGTCCAGCGGAACAGCTGGGCCCACATCGCCTGGTCGGGCTTGACGCCCACGCGCGGCACCTCCGGTCGACGTCTGCGAAGGCGCTATGGTTGGCATTCCGGGGGCGCGGGATCAATCCCGGCTCCGGCAGCGGCCGACCGACCCGGCGGCCGTCCGCCTGCCTCACCCCCCGCCATTCCCGGTCCAGGCCACCGCACGGTAGTCGAAGCCCGCCGCGACGGTCGGCTTGACGATGTCGAAATACGGCGAGATGTCGAAGTCGCGCGGGGCGTAGAGCGAATGGTGGCGGATCTCCAGGATCTCGCGCTGCTGCTCCAGGCTGACCGGGCTGTCAGGATCGCCGAGCCGCGTCACCTTGGGAAGCACCGGATAGCGCACGCTCTCGAAGGCCTGCGCGATCAGCGTCGAGCAGATCGCGCGCGTCGGGTCGCCGGAGCCGAGCGCGATCATCCGGCGGCGGAAGCGGACCGGCACCGGCGGCGTCGGCAGGAGGTAGCGGGCGAGGTCGAGGACGTTCTGCTGGTCGTAGCCGAGCCCGATGCGTTCCATCATGAAGCGGACGAGGCGGCTGCGATCCTCCGCCGTCAGGCCGACCGGCCGGCAGATGCGGGTGTGGACCCGCGCATATTTCGACAGCGGCGAGGCGACGCAGCCCTCGCCGACATTGACCTCCACCAGCACATGCGGCTCACCGGAGGGGCTCCGGCTGCCCAGCACGTCGCCGACAAAGAGCGCGGAATGGCTCCAGGTGGACTGGGTCAGGTATTTGATGGCGGCGGCGACCCGGG
>JAEWEX010000363.1 GCA_023389135.1 Pseudomonadota bacterium
CGCCGCGGCGGCCAAAGCCGCCCGCATCGTGCCGAGCGCTGAATTCACAGCGATTACGGACCGGCCTGTCTTCGGCCGTTGATTGATTTGCATAATTAGACTAACTTTCGAAAATCGTGTCAAGCGAACCGCCTTCGGGCGCCGCAAGAGAACACGGACGATGTTCCAGGAGGGATCCGGTGCGGGATCAGGTGCGACGGCCGCGAGGTCGCCATGCTTGCTGAGGTCGAGCCGCGGCGGGGCGGCGGCGAGGTGGTGCTGTCCGCGCGCGGGCTGCGCAAGGATTTCCGCGGCTACACCGCGGTCGACGGCGTCGACCTCGACGTGCGGCGCGGCGAGATCCACGCGCTGATCGGCCCCAACGGCGCCGGCAAGACCACCGTGTTCAACCTCATCACCCGCTTCCTGCCGCTGACGGCCGGCGCGATCGCCTTCGAGGGCGAGGACATCTCGGCGCTGGCCCCCGCCGCCGTCGCGCGCCGCGGGCTGGTGCGCTCGTTCCAGATATCGGCCGTGTTCACGCATCTGTCGGTGCGCGAGAACGTCCGCATCGCGCTGCAGCGTGCCCATGTGTCGCCCTGGCGGTTCTGGGCCGGAGGCGCCGATGTCGTGGCGCTGGAGGCGCGCATCGACGGGCTGCTGGACCGGGTCGACCTCGCCGCGTTCGGCGACCTGCGCGCCGGCGACCTGCCCTATGGCCGCAAGCGCGCGCTGGAGCTTGCCACCACGCTGGCCGCCGAGCCGCGCATGATGCTGCTGGACGAGCCGACACAGGGGCTCGGCCACGAGGACGTGGACCGCGTCGCCGACCTGATCCGCGCCGTGGCCGCGGGCCGCACCGTGCTGATGGTGGAGCACAACATGCGCATGGTGTCGCGGATCGCCGACCGCATCAGCGTGCTGCGCTCGGGCGCCATCATCGCCGAGGGCAGCTACGAGGAGGTGTCGCGGGACCCGCAGGTGATCGAGGCCTATCTCGGCTCCAGCGCCGGCCGGGAAGGGGTGCGGGCATGAGCGCGCCCCCGGCCGCCGCCGCGCCCGCGACCGCCGTCCCCGCCGCGCGGGAGATGCTGGCCGTCGAGAATCTGCACGCCTGGTACGGCGAGAGCCACATCCTGCACGGCATGGACTTCCACGTGAACGAGGGCGAGGTGGTGGCGCTGCTCGGCCGCAACGGTGGCGGGCGCACCACGACGCTGCGCGCCATGGTCGGGCTGGTGGACGCGCGCCGCGGCAGCATCCGCATCGGCGGCCAGGAGACCGTGCGCATGCGCCCGCACCGCATCGCCAGGCTCGGCGTCGGCTACTGCCCGGAGGAGCGCGGCATCTTCGCCAGCCTGACCTGCGAGGAGAACCTGCTGCTGCCGCCGGCGCTCGGCGCCGACGCCATGAGCGTCGAGGAAATCTACGAGCTGATGCCCAACCTGGCCGAGCGCCGCCGCACCCCGGGCACGCGGCTGTCCGGCGGCGAGCAGCAGATGCTGGCGATCGCCCGCATCCTCAGGACCGGCGCGCGCACGCTGCTGCTGGACGAGATATCCGAAGGGCTGGCGCCGGTGATCGTGGACCGGCTGTTCGACCTGATCGGGCGGCTCAGGACGCTCGGCTACACCATCGTGCTGGTGGAGCAGAACATGCATTTCGCCACACCGCTGGCCGACCGCTTCCTGGTGGTCGAGCACGGCACCGTGGTGCTCCGGCTGGCCTCGGGCGAGATCGCCCGCCGCGCCGCCGAGCTTGACCTGTATCTCGGCGTGTGAGGGGCCGGCGCCATGGGCATCTTCGACATTCCGCTCCAAGTCCTGTTCGGCCAGATCGCCATCGGGCTGGTCAACGGCTCGTTCTACGCCATCCTCAGCCTCGGGCTCGCCATCATCTTCGGCCTGCTCAACGTCATCAACTTCGCCCATGGCGCATTCTACATGCTGGGCGCGTTCGCGGCGTTCCTCATGGGCCAGTGGTTCGGGCTGAACTACTGGGCCGCGCTGGTCATGGCGCCGCTGGTCGTGGGGCTGTTCGGCATGGTGGTGGAGGTGACGCTGCTGCGCCGGCTCGCCGGGCTCGACCATCTCTACGGCCTGCTGCTGACCTTCGGGCTGGCGCTGGTGCTGGAGGGCATCTTCCGCGACATCTACGGCTCCGCCGGCCAGTCCTATGCGGTGCCGGCTGAGCTGCGCGGGCTCGCCGACCTCGGCTTCATGCGCATGCCGGTCTACCGGCTGTGGGTGGTGGCGGCGTCGCTGGCCATGTGCATCGGCGTGTGGTTCCTGATCGAGCGCACCCGGCTCGGCTCCTACCTCCGCGCCGGCACCGAGAACCCGCGGCTGGTGCAGGCGCTGGGCATCAACGTGCCGCTGATGGTGACCCTGACCTACGGTCTCGGCGTCGGCCTCGCCGCATTCGCGGGCGTGCTGGCCGCCCCGATCTACCAGGTGCAGCCGCTGATGGGCTCCAACATCCTGATCGTGGCCTTCGCCGTGGTGGTGATCGGCGGCCTCGGCTCGACGCTGGGCGCCATCGTCACCGGGCTCGCGCTCGGCGTGATCGAGGGGCTGTCGAAGGTGTTCTACCCGGAGATATCGTCCACCACGGTGTTCATCATCATGGCGCTGGTGCTGCTGGTGCGGCCGGCCGGATTGTTCGGCCGGGAGGCCTGAGGTGATGCGACAGTCCACCGTCCTGCTTCTGGTGCTGGCGGTCGCCGGCATCCTGGCGCCGTTCACCGGGCTCTACGGCGTGTTCCTGATGAAGTGCGCGGCGTTCGCGCTGTTCGCCGTGGCCTTCAACTTCTTCACCGGCTATGTGGGCCTGCTGTCCATCGGGCACGCCGCGTTCTTCGGCATGGGCGCCTATATGGCGGGCCACGCGGCGCGCGAATGGGGCTTCACGCCGGAGCTGGCGCTGCTGGCCGGCATGGCGCTCGCCCAGATGATCTACTTCTTCTGCGTGCAGGCGCCGTTCACCGGCGCCGAGGACGGGCTCCAGCGCATCCCGCGGGGGCACCTGTTCGGCGTGATCGACCTGTCCGACGGCATGGCCATGTACGCTTTCGTGCTGGTGCTGGCGCTGGCGGGGTTCTGGGCGCTGCAGCGCATCGTCGAGGCCCCGTTCGGCCATGTGCTGATGGCGATCCGCGACAACGAGCCGCGCGCCGTCTCGCTCGGCTACGACGTCAACCGCTACAAGCTCGCGGCGTTCGTGATCTCGGCGGCCATCGCCGGCCTCGCCGGCGGTCTCAAGGCGATCTCGCTCAGCCTCGCCACGCTCGCCGACGTGCACTGGACACAGTCCGGCAACGTCATCCTGATGTGCCTGCTGGGCGGGCTCGGCACGCCGCTCGGCCCGGTGATCGGGGCCGTGCTGGTGGTGGCGCTGGAAAGCCAGCTGTCCAGCATGGGCACGGTCTCGCTCGGCGGGTTCTCGGTGGACCTCTCCACCAAGGTTCCCATCGTCATCGGCCTGATCTTCATGGCCTGCGTGCTGGCGTTCCGCCGGGGCATCGTGGGCGAGGCGGGCGCGCTGATCGGGCGGATGCGCGGGAGGGCGAAGCAGGGCGCGCCATCGCCGGCGCCGGGGGAGTAGGCGGGGTGGATGGTGTCGGATGCGGGGGCGGTCCGTGTCTCCGGGTCGGGCGCATTGCCCGGTCGTACCGACCCCTCACCCCAACCCTCTCCCGCAAGGGGAGAGGGGGTGCCGCTTTGGGTTCCGGTGGGACGTTCCGGGCCGACCGTTACCCTCGGCAGCTGCTCGCGACAGCTGGCCAGGCCCCCTCTCCCCGTGTGGGAGAGGGTCGGGGTGAGGGGTCGGCTCGACCGGGTGAGTATTCCGCGACTTGACAGCCGCGGATTAAGTTCAATAGTGCAAGTAACAGCCGGCGCGTCCGGCGGCAGGCGACAGGGAGGCGACCGATGCAGGGCTTCGTGTTCCAGACCACCCGCTCCGTGCTGATGGAGCCCGGCTCCTCCAGCCGCATCGGCGAGCTGGTGAAGGGGCTCGGCTGCCGCGCGGTTCTGCTGGTCAGCGACGAGGGCGTGCGCCGGGCCGGCCTGCTGGAGGCGGGGCTGGCGGGCCTCGCGCGGGAGGGCGTCGCGGTCACCCTGTTCACCGACGTCGAGGCCGACCCGCCGGTGCGGGTCATCGAGGCCGGCGTCGCCGCCGCCCGGGCGGCGGGCGTCGACGGGGTGGTCTCCATCGGCGGCGGCAGCTCCATGGACGTCGCCAAGCTGGTGGCGCTGCTGGCGCCCGGCCGCGAAAAGCTGGAGGACATCTACGGCGTCGGCATGGCCAGGGGCCCCCGGCTGCCGCTGGTGCTGGCGCCCACCACCGCCGGCACCGGCTCGGAGGTGACGCCGATCTCCATCGTCACCACCGGCGAGGAGGAGAAGAAGGGCGTGGTGTCCGCGCCGCTGATCCCGGACTGGGCCGTGCTCGACGCCGACCTGACGCTCGGCCTCCCCGCCCACGTCACCGCGGCCACCGGCGTCGACGCCATGGTCCACGCCATCGAGGCCTTCACCAGCAAGCGGCTGAAGAACCCGGTCTCCGACTGCCTCGCCCGCGAGGCGCTGCGGCTGCTCGGCGCCAACATCCACGAGGTGTGCCGCAACGGCGGCAACCGCGAGGCGCGCCAGGCCATGCTGCTGGGCTCAATGCTCGCGGGCATGGCGTTCGCCAACGCGCCGGTGGCGGCGGTGCATGCGCTGGCCTATCCGGTCGGCGCGCGCTTCCACGTGGCGCACGGACTGTCCAACGCGCTGGTGCTGCCGCCGGTGATCCGCTTCAACGAGCCGGCCGCGGTCGAGCTCTACAGCCAGCTCGCCGACGTGGTGGTGCCGGGCGCCACCGGAACGGCCGCGCAGAAGACCTCGGCGCTGGTCGCCCATCTGGCGCAGCTTCCCGCCGAGCTCGGCCTGCCGACCCGGCTCGCCGAGGTCGGCATCGCCGAGGCGGACCTGCCGCGGCTCGCCGACGACGCCATGAAGCAGACCCGGCTCCTGGTCAACAACCCGCGCGAGGTCACCCGCGAGGCGGCGCTGGCCATCTACCGGGAGGCCCTGTGAGCGCGCGCGCCGCCGCCGAGCCGCGCTCGGCCTATCCCGTGTTCCGCACCATCGCCACGCGCTGGATGGACAACGACGTCTACGGCCACGTCAACAACGTGGTCTACTACTCGTTCTTCGACACGGCGGTGAACGCGTTCCTGATAGAGGACGGCTGGCTCGACCTGTCGGGCAGCGCCGTGATCGGCCTGGTGGCGGAGACGCAGTGCCGCTACTTCCGGCCGTTCGCGTTCCCGGCGCCGGTCCATGCTGGGCTGCGCGTGGGGCGGCTCGGCAATTCCAGCATCCGCTACGAGGTCGGCCTGTTCGACGGCGACGCGGCGACCGCCTGCGCGCAGGGCCATTTCGTCCATGTCTACGTGGATCGCGCCACCGGGCGGCCGATCCCGCTGCCCGATGCGCTGCGCACGGCTATAACGCCCCTCCTGACCGATACAACCGAGGGAGCCTGATCCGATGGAAATGTCCGGCGAGAGCCGCCTGCCCGCACCGCGCGCCGAGGTCTGGGCCGCGCTGAACGACCCCGACGTGCTGCGCGCCGCCATTCCCGGCTGCGAGAGCCTCGAGGCCACCGAGGAGGGCGGCTTCCAGGCCGTGGTCTCCGTCAAGGTCGGGCCGGTGAAGGCGCGCTTCGCCGGCAAGGTGCGGCTGTCGGACCTCAACCCGCCCGAGAGCTACGCCATCTCCGGCGAGGGCCAGGGCGGCGTCGCCGGCTTCGCCAAGGGCGGCGCCCGGGTGACGCTGGAGGAGGTGTCCGCCGACGAGACCCTGCTGCGCTACGAGGTCGACGCCAATGTCGGCGGCAAGCTCGCGCAGCTCGGCGGCCGGCTGATCGACGCAACCGCCCGCAAGCTGGCCGGACAGTTCTTCGAGCGCTTCGGCCGCATCGTCGCCGGAGAAGATCCCGCAGCCCCCGCTCCCGCCGGGGAGCCCGCCGGTGGCTGACATCGAGGTCGCCATCCACGACCGCGTGGCGGTGGTGACGCTGAACCGTCCGGCGGTGCGCAACGCCATGACGCTCGCCATGTGGCAGGAGATCGCGCGGCTCTACGGCGATCTCGGCCGCGACCCTGCGGTTCGGGCGATCCTGCTGGCGGGGGCCGGCGGCGACTTCAGCGTCGGGGCCGACATCGCCGAATTCGGCAAGGTGCGCGACGACGCGGCGCAGTCGGCC
This sequence comes from Pseudomonadota bacterium, assembly GCA_023389135.1. Classification (GTDB taxonomy): domain Bacteria; phylum Pseudomonadota; class Alphaproteobacteria; order Rhizobiales; family Methylopilaceae; genus Agaricicola. The sequence goes on from JAEWEX010000363.1 coordinate 6,235, forward strand.
GCCTATGAGTTGGCGGTGGACGCCTCGTCCGACGCGATCCAGGCGGCTCCCAAGCCCACCATCGCGGTGCTGTCGGGCTATTGCCTGGGCGGCGGCTGCCACCTGGCCATGGCCTGCGATTTCCGCATCGCCGGCCGCGACGCCAGGATCGGCATCCCGGCGGCGAAGCTCTCCATCGTCTACGGCATCCGCTCGACGCAGCGGCTCGCGGCGCTGGTCGGCGTCACCCATGCGAAGCGCATTCTCTACAC
>JAEWEX010000369.1 GCA_023389135.1 Pseudomonadota bacterium
CCTCTACCCGTTCGTGCTGTCTCCCGACGCCATAGCGAAGCTCGGCTTCGTCTACCGGCTGATCGGCGGATACGAGCGCGGCTAGGCCCAGGCCGGTCACGCAGCCCGGTCGACCGCCGTGCAGAACCTCGCGATCTCAGCGACGTGGCGGTGGTCGGTGCCGCAGCAGCCGCCGAGCACGGTGAGGTGGCCGAGCCGCCCGCGCAGAGCCGCGAAGCGGCGGCCGAGGTCGACCGGATCGCCGGCATCGAGTTCGGATGCGTCGTCCAGCTCGGCGTGGCTGCGCATGGACGCATTGGCGCGGATACCGCGGACGCGCCGTGTCCAGCCACCGCCGGCGGCCAGGACCGCTTCGAAATGCGCCGGATGGGCGCAGTTGATCATGTAGTAGGCGGGCGCCGAGCCGGTGGCCGCGTCGGTCTCCAGAATCGCGTCGGCCAGGCCCTGCCCGCTCGGAAGCCGCCCGTCGGTCTCGACCGTAAAGGACAGGACGACGGGCGTGGACGCCGCCTTCGCCGCCAGGGCGACGCCGATGGCCTCCTCCACATAGTTCAATGTGAAGGCGCCAAGAAAGTCGGCACGGGTGCCGGCGAGCACGCCGACCTGCCAGCCATGGTAGTCGCGCGCCTCGGCGGCGGTCATGCGGGCATCGGCCCGGTAGCCGTCGCCGCGCGGCCCGATGTTGCCGGAGATCGGCATGGGCGAGAACCGGGTCTCGTGGACCCGGCGCACGTCCTCCATCATGGCGACAGCGAGGCGGTTCATGTCCGCGAGCCGGTCGAGATCGTAGCCGAGCTTTGCCGCCCAGTCGGGATTGGCGCGCCAGGTCACGGTCTCCAGCACGAAGCCGAGGCCGCGCGCCGTCGCCAGCCGGACGTAGCGGTCGTAGTAGTCGCGCAGGCGCCGCCGCCCGTCCTCGTCCTTCATGAGGTCGAACGACGCGAAATGCGGCAGCGTGAGGCCGTCATGAAAGATCAGCGTCGTCTCCAGCCCGCCGTCGGTCAGGAAGAGCTGGTCGCCGAGCTGGGGCAGCGCGGTCCGATACTTGGCCATCGTCAGGGTCTCCAGTTGGAAGCCGGGACACGCTAGCCTGGACTGCGGCGGCCGGATGTGAGGATGCTCACGGTCGCCGACGGCGCTCGACGCCGCCCGCGGGCGGCCCTAAGGTCCGGGCGCATGACCCTTCCCGCGATAGCGCCTGACGCCCTGCTGGACCGCGCCGCCACCATCGTCGGCGCGCGCAACGTCCTGACCGCGCCGGGCGACATGGCGCCGCATCTTGTGGAATGGCGGGACCTCTACCAGGGCCGCGCGCTGGCGGTCGTGAAGCCGGGGTCGACCGCCGAGGTCGCCGGTTTGGTTACGCTGGCCGCCGAGACGGCCACGCCGCTGGTTCCCCAGGGCGGCAATACGGGCCTTGTCGGCGGCGGCGTCCCCGACGGCACCGGCGCGGCCGTGGTGCTGTCGCTCACGCGCATGCAGGCGATCCGCGAGATCGACGCAGCCGGCGACGCCATGACGCTGGAGGCCGGCGTGACCCTCGCCCGCGCCCAGGAGATCGCGGCGGAGCACGGCCGGCTGTTCCCGCTCAGCCTCGCCTCGGAGGGAAGCTGCACCGTCGGCGGCAACATCTCCACCAATGCCGGCGGCACCGCGGTGCTTGCCTACGGCAACATGCGCGACCTCGTGCTCGGGCTGGAGGTGGTCACGGCCGACGGCCGCGTCTGGAACGGCTTGCGCAAGCTGCGCAAGGACAATACCGGCTATGACCTGAAGCACCTGTTCATCGGCTCGGAAGGCACGCTCGGCATCGTCACCGCCGCGGTGCTGAAGCTGTTCCCGGCGCCCGCCGCGCGGGAGACCGCGCTGGCGGGACTGGCCTCGCCGGAGGCGGCGCTGGCGCTGCTGTCGCGCGCGAAGTCCGCCGCAGGCGGCGCGCTGACGGCCTTCGAGCTGATGCCGAGGATCGGGCTCGACTTTGTGCTGAAGCACGGGGCCGACACCCGCGACCCGCTCGCCTCGCCCCACCCCTGGTACGTGCTGATGGAGGTTTCGGGCGCCGATGCGGATGGCCTGCGCGGGGTGCTGGAGGATGTGCTCGGCGCCGCGATGGAGGCGGGCGAGGTGGACGACGCCAGCCTCGCCGCCAGCCTCGACCAGCGCGCGGCGCTATGGCGGCTCAGGCACCTGATGTCCGAGGTGCAGAAGGCCGAGGGCGGTTCGATCAAGCACGACGTGGCTGTCCCCGTCGCGGCCGTCCCGGCCTTCCTCGCGGAGGCGTCGGCCGCGGTGGAGGCGCTGGTGCCGGGCTGCCGACCGGTGCCGTTCGGCCATCTCGGCGACGGCAACATCCACTTCAATGTCAGCCAGCCCGTGGGCGCCGGCCGCGAGGGTTACATCGCCCGCTGGGAGGAGATGAACCGCGCGGTGCACGCCATCGTCGCGCGTCATGGCGGATCGATCTCCGCCGAGCACGGCGTCGGCCGCCTCAAGCGCGACCTGCTGCCCGGCGTGAAGTCGGAGGTTGAACTCGACATGATGCGCGCGATCAAGCACGCGCTGGACCCGCAGGGCCTCCTGAATCCCGGCGTCGTCCTGGCGCATCCGGCCAGGCGGCCATGACCGCAATCGTGCTGGCGGCGAGCGTCGCGCTGGTCGAGGCCGGCCGGGTGCTGCTGGTCCAGCGGGCGCAGCGTCCGGCGCTCGGCCTGTGGACGCTGCCCGGCGGCAAGGTGGAGCCCGGCGAGCGGCTGGCCGAGGCGGCGCTGCGCGAACTCGCGGAGGAAACCGGGCTCACCGCCGACCTGGTCGGCGTCGCCGGCGCCGCCGACTTGATCCGCCGCGACGCCGACGGGGCCCTTTCCGCTCATTTCGCCATCGTCGCCTTCGCCGCGCACCGACGGTCCGGACACCTGACAGCGTCCGAAGAGATCGCCGCGGCTCGCTGGGCGCTGCCGGAGGAACTGGCCGCGCTGGACACCACGGAGGGGCTCGCGGAGGTGGTGGCGCGCGCGGTGGCGCTTGCCGCGGCCGTGTCGCCGGCTTGCGCCGGCGGCCCCGACGACGCAGTTTAGCCCTCGCCAAAATCCTCGACCGGGATCCGCCGTCCGTCATGCGCGCCGCCGCCGTGCTTACCCTCCTCCTCGCCCTTGCGCTGCCGCCCGCGCACGCGCAGACCCCGCCGCCCTACGAGAACGACCTGATGCGGCTGGCCGACATACTGGGCGCGCTGCATTATCTGCGGACCCTGTGCGGCGACGAGGACGCGCCGGTGTGGCGCGAGCGCATGCAGGCGCTGATCGAGGGCGAGAGCTGCGAGGCCGACCGCTGCGAGCGGCTGGCGGGCGCGTTCAACGAGGGATATCGCGGCTTCGAGCGCAACTACCGCATCTGCACGCCCGCCGCGCGCGTCGCCGCGGAACGCTACCTCACCGAGGGAGCGCGGCTCGCCGACGGCATCACCTCGAGACACGCGAATTGAAGGCAATTCATTAACCGATTTTTCAGCCGGGGTGACAGACCCCGGTTACTTCGTGTTAAGACCCGGGCGTTCGAACGGAGATTGTCTTGAGCGAAGCTTCCGCAAGGTCGGCCGACGACGCCGCGCAGTACGAGCGCGAGCGCATCGCCGCCCTCGATCATCTGGACGATGCCTGGGAAGAGGCGGCGCTGGAAGGCATCGCGCCGGAATGCGTGGCTCACGCCGCGCTGTTCCGGGCCATCGCCGAGTTCGTCGGGTCCTACGGCGAGGAGGCGACCGCCGCTTTCGCAGAGCGCCTGCCCGAGCGCATCAAGCGCGGCGAGTTCACGCTGGACCGCATCGAACACTGATCGCCGTCAGCCGGCCTGCCCCAGCGCAAGGCTCGCCAGCACCGCGACCCCGAATGCGGCGAGCGCGAGCCCCGAACCGAAATTGATCGCTCGCAGCCAACGTCCGTCGATGCGCGCTCGAAAGCGCGACACCAGCGCCGACAGGGCCGAAAACCACAGCAGCCCGCCGCCCATGACGCTGGCGACCAGCAGGCCGGCCGAGGCGTAGTCCAGCGGCTCATCGGCGATCTCGCCCAGCCCGCCGAAGATCGCCACGAAGCCCACGATGAGCGCAGGGTTGGTGACGGTGAGCGCGAAGGCGGTTGCGGCCGCGCCGGCCAGCGACAGGGCGGTGTCGTCGGCCACTTCGGTTCGCGGCAGCGGGGGCTTCAGGGCGATACGCAGACCGAACAGGATCAGCACGATGCCGCCGACGAGCTGTATGGCGTCGAGGTTGCCCTCGATGAAGCCGGAGATCGCGGTGATGCCGAACGCGGCGATGGCGGCGTAGACCCCATCGCCCGCCACCGCGCCAAGTCCCGCCGACAGCCCCGGCAGAAAGCCGGCACGCAGCGCCCTGTGGATGCACATGACGTTGACGGGTCCGACCGGGGCCGAGACGGCGATGCCGATCCCGACCCCGGTCGCAACGAGCGACCAGTCGACCAACAGCCCGCCCCCTGTGCCGGCTTCATCGTTGCGCCCCTGATAGTGGCTGGCGTCCGCGACGGCAATGATCGCGGCGGCGACCGATCCGGGTTAGGCTGCCGGGGGATCCGCGATCCGACAACCGGAGTGAACCATGCGACGACTGCTGGCCGCCCTGCTGTTTTCGTGCGCCGCGGTCGCGGCCGCGGCGCAGGACACGCCCGCCCCGCCTGAACCCGTCCCGTCGGAGGCGGCAACCGAGGCGGTTCCGGATGTGCAGTACGATCCCGGCCTGCTGCCCGAGCGCGTCCGCGCCATGCGCGACCGCATCCACGCGGCGGCGGCGAGCGGCGATCCGGAGCAGCTGCGCCCGGTGATCGAATCCAACGAGATGCCGCCGGCGTTCTCGTTCGGCGACGACACCGACCCCATCGCCGACATGATCGCCGGCTCGGTGGACGGCGAGGGCCGCGAGACGCTGGCCATCCTGGCGGAGATCATGGAAGCCGGCTACGTCCATGTCGATCGCGGCACGCCGCAGGAAATGTTCCTGTGGCCGTATTTCGCCCGCTATCCGCTGGAGCGACTGTCACCGCCCCAGCTCGTGGAGGTGTTCCGCATCGTGACCGCCGCGGAATACAAGGAGATGCTGGAGTTCGGCGCCTACAACTTCTACCGCGTCGGCATCGGGCCGGACGGCACCTGGCACTTCTTCATCGCCGGCGACTGAGGCCGCTCAGTCCTTCTTGGGCATCAGGGCGTTGTCGAGTTCGTCAGCCCGGCGGGCCGCCGGCCGTGCTGCGAGCCGGCTCCAGTAGGTCTCCAGCGCCGGCGTCCTGGGCATCGTGCCGAACTGCATGCCCCAGCCGATCTGCGCGCCGACATAGAGGTCGGCCGCGCTGAAGCGGTCGCCAGCGAGGTACTCCCGGCCGGACACCGCCTGCTCCAGCGTCGCGAGCACCGCCTCGCGCGATCCGTAGCCGACCATGGCGCGCCGGTCGTCCGGCACCTGGACGCCGAGCGCAAGGTTCGTGGAGGACGCCTCCACGGGCCCGGCGCCGAAGAACAGCCAGCGATAATACGGGCCGCGCTCGCGGCTGCCGGGCGCCGGGGCGAGGCCCGCCTCCGGGAACGCGTCGGCGAGATAGGCGCAGATGGCGGCGGTTTCGGTCACCACCGTGCCGCCGTGTACCAGGGTCGGGACCTTGCCCATGGGATTTATGGCGAGGAACTCCGGCGACTTCATCCGGCCCCCATAACCCAGGACCTCGATGCGGTAGGGTTCGCCGACCTCCTCCAGCATCCACCGCGCGATGCGGCCGCGGGACATGGGGTTCGAGTACAGGACGAGTTCGGCGGTCATGGCTGCTGCTCCCCTGTTGGCGGCGGGGCCGAGCCTACCACCGCCGGCGTGGCGGAAAAGCGGCGGGCCACGGGGGTCAGGCGGCCTCGATGTCGGTGAGCCGGAAATCGTCACCCTTGAACAGCAGGGGTTCACCGCGCGCACGCGCAAGTGCGTAGGAAAAGCAGTCGCCAAAATTCAGCCCGGCGGGGTGGCGCCCCCGGCCGAACCGCAGGAAGGCGTCTCGCGCGAGCCGGGCCAGATCGAGGTCGACGGGCGCAACCTCGATCTTGAGGTGGGACAGCAG
>JAEWEX010000393.1 GCA_023389135.1 Pseudomonadota bacterium
GCCGAGCGCTTCGCGGGCCTTGCGGCCGCCGCCTCCATACCGGTGCTGACCGCCACGGCGCTGACGTCCGACCTCGGCATCGCCGTGCGCCGCTTCGCGCTGGCCTACGGTCCGGAATCGCTGGCGCGGCCGGTGCTTTTCCTGGCCATCGTCGCCGGCTTCTGGCTCGGCGGCACGGCGCTGACGGCGGCCGGCGCCATCATGATCTTCGGCGGCGTCACGGCGGCCATGGTGCTGGTGCAACTGCTGCTGCTGAGGCCGTCCCTGCCGAAGCCGCAGCCGGTGCGCTCGCGCCGGATCGCCCGGCACTGGCGGGCGGAGGCCGCCCCGCTGGTGGTGGTGGCGCTGTTCACGCAGCTGTTCGCCGATGTCGACATCCTGCTGGTGACGCCGCTGCTCGACGGCGCGGACGTGGCGGCCTTCGCCATATCGCTCAAGCTGGCGCTGCTGGTCGGCTTCGCGGTGCAGGTGGCGCATCAGGTGATCCTTCCCGACCTGGCCGACGCCCATGCGCGTCGGGCGCTGGGCGGCCAGCGCGCCACCCTGCGGGCGGCCGCGGCGATGCCGGTCGCGCTGACGCTGGCCGCCACCGTGGCCACCGTCGCGGGCGGCGGCTGGGCGCTGTCGCTGTTCCATCCCGACTTCGCCGACGCGCACTGGGCGCTGGCCGTCCTCGTCGCCTGCCAGGTGCTCAGGGCGCTGGCCGGCCCCAGCGGGCCGATGCTGACTCTGGTGGGCGCGCAGCGACTGAATGCGGCGCTGTGCCTCGGCGCGGTCCTCATCCTCGCCGCCGCCAACGCCGTCCTCGCGCCCGCCTATGGAACGCTGGGCGCCGCGGCGGCGGTCGCGGTGGCGTGGACCGCATGGACGCTCGCCACGGCCGTCGCCCTGCAGATGCGCGCGGGCCTGCGCTGCGACATCTTCGCGATCCTCGCGCGCCCGCCGGCCGGCGCCGACGGGGCGTCCTGCCCGGCGCGCTAGCCCGGGCAATTCGCACGCCGCGCCATTGACTTCCGGCCCCGCAGGGCGCACATGAGCCCTGTCGATATTTTTGCGACGCACAATTTTCGTGCCCGGCCGCGTGAACGGCCTCCCTTCGGGCGACGCCGGCTCGCCGGGCACACGAAACCTTCCCAAAGACATGCCCAGGTCACGCGGGGCGCGTTGAAAAACCCCCGCGATGCTGCGCGCCCGCTCGACAGGGCCCGCGCGCCGTCGCACATGCGAAAAGAGACTTTCTTGACACAGTTCACCGACCTCGGCCTCGCCCAGTCGCTCCTCAAGGCGCTGGAGGCCGAAGGCTACAAGACGCCGACGCCGATCCAGGCGCAGGCCATTCCCCATCTGCTCGCGGGCCGCGACCTGCTCGGCATCGCCCAGACGGGCACCGGCAAGACGGCCGCCTTCGCGCTGCCGATCCTGCACAAGCTCGCCGCCGACCGCCGGCCGGCCGCCCGCAAGACCTGCCGCGCGCTGGTGCTGAGCCCGACCCGCGAGCTCGCCAGCCAGATCGCCGACAGCTTCCGCACCTACGGCAAGCATCTGGGCTTCTCCGTCGCCACCGTGTTCGGCGGCGTCGGCCACAAGCCGCAGATCGACAAGATCATGCGCGGCGTCGACATCCTGGTGGCGACGCCGGGCCGGCTGATCGACCACATCGACAGCCGCGTGCTGTCGCTGGGGCAGACCGAGGTGTTCGTCCTCGACGAGGCCGACCAGATGCTCGACATGGGTTTCATCCATGCGCTCAGGAAGATCGTGCCGCTGCTGCCGGCCAAGCGGCAGAGCCTGTTCTTCTCCGCGACCATGCCGCGCGAGATGGCGGATCTGGCCGGCTCGCTGCTGACCGACCCCGTCAAGGTGGCGGTGGCGCCGGTCGCCACCACCGCCGAGCGGGTCGCGCAGCGCGTGATCTTCGTGGAGACCGCCGGCAAGCGGAAGCTGCTCGCCGACGTGATCGGCGCCGAGAAGCCCGGCCGCACGCTGGTCTTCACCCGCACCAAGCACGGCGCCGACCGCGTGGTGAAGCAGCTCGCGCTCGACGGCATCGCCGCGGTCGCCATCCACGGCAACAAGAGCCAGGGCCAGCGCGAGAAGGCGCTCGCCGGCTTCCGCTCCGGCGCCACGCCGATCCTGGTCGCCACCGACATCGCCGCCCGCGGCATCGACGTGGACGCGGTGACGCACGTCATCAACTTCGACCTGCCGAACGTGCCGGAATCCTATGTCCACCGCATCGGCCGCACCGCGCGCGCCGGCGCCGAGGGCATCGCCATCTCGTTCTGCGACGGCGAGGAGCGGGCCTATCTGCGCGACATCGAGAAGCTGACGCGCCAGCAGATCGCCGCCACCGACGCGGCCGGCAACCCGGTGGAGCGCCGCACCGAGGAAGCGCTGTCGCGTCCCGCTTCCCGCAAGCCGCAGGGCCGCTCCGGCGGCCGCGGCAATGGCGGCCAGCAGCGCGGCGGCCCCGCCCGCAACGGCCAGCCCAAGCGTCGCGACGAGCAGCCCCGCGACCATGCCGGCGGCCAGCAGCGCCGCGGCTCCGGCGGCGGCAGCGAGTCGATCTCCGGCATGGGCTTCATGCAGCCGAGCGGCGGACGCCGGGACGGCGGACGCAACGGTCGCCGCCGCGACGGCGCCAACGCCGGCTGACGCCCCGCTATTCCTGGCCCTCCTGCGCGGAGGGCCAGGGCCACGCGCCGCCGCAGCGCTGCGAGAGCGTGTCCCGCGCGGCGTCGGCGATGGCTGCGAACTTGCCCGAATACGGCTCCCACAGCGTCGCCTGCAGGACGCAGAACAGATTGTTCAGCGCCCAGATCTCCGCGTCGTGGCCGCTCGCGGCGCGAAGGGCCGCGGCGTTGCGGTCCTCGATCTCGCGGCCGAGCATGTCGAACAGCACCACGGCTTCCGCGCGGCTGAGCGTGATGGTGACGTCGTCCTGATCGATCTGCACCGGACTTTCCTCCCCCAAGGCGCCCTCGTGACCGCCCTCCCCTGATTTCGTCGGGCCTTGATTTCGGCGGGCGTCGCGGGACACTGTCGCCGGATTAGAACCGGTCCGGGAAACCAGGCAAGGGCATGACAGCATACGAGCCCTGGAGCGCCCAGCGCGCCGCCGCCGTCATCGAGGCGCATCGCCATGCGCCCGGCGCGACGCTGCCGGTGCTGCATGCGCTGCAGCAGGCGTTCGGCCACATCCCGAGGGACGCGGTCGTCATGGTGGCGGAGGCGCTCAACCTGTCGCGCGCGGATGTCTGGGGCGTCGTCACCTTCTACCACGACTTCCGCACCGAGCCCGCCGGCCGGCACGTCTTGAAGCTGTGCCGCGCGGAGGCGTGCCAGGCCATGGGCGCCGAGGCCATGGCCGCGCGCGCCATGGCCCGCCTCGGCGTCGACTGGGGCGGCACCACCGCCGACGGCCGCGTCACGCTGGAACCCACCTTCTGCCTCGGCCTGTGCGCCGTCTCGCCCGCCGCCATGCTCGACGGCGAGGTGCGGGGCCGGCTGGACGAACGCGCGCTGGACCGGCTGATGGCGGAGGCGCAGTCGTGATGGGCCGGCACCTCATCGGGCGCCCGTTCCTTCCCCCTCCCCCCGCCGGCGGGAAGAGGGCCGGGGTGAGGGGCCGCCAATGACCGCCACCCTCTACATCCCCGCCGATGCCGCGGCCGTGGCGGTCGGGGCCGACGCCGTGGCGTCCGCCTTCGCATCGGCCATGCGCGACCGCGCCGTCCGCATCGTGCGCACCGGGTCGCGGGGCCTGTTCTGGCTGGAGCCCATGGTGGAGGTCGCGACCCCCGCCGGCCGCATCGCCTACGGGCCCGTGCCGGCGGCCGACGTGCCGGGGCTCGTGGCCACCGGCATGCTGGAGGGCGGCGCGCACAAGCTGCGGCTCGGCCGACCCGAGGCCATCCCGTTCCTCGCCCGCCAGACCCGGCTCACCTTCGCACGCTGCGGCGTCACCGATCCGCTGTCGCTGGAGGACTACCGCGCCCATGGCGGGTGGAAGGGCCTGGAGCGGGCCATCGCCATCGGCCCGGCGGCAACGGTGGAGGAGATCGCCGCCTCCGGCCTGCGCGGGCGCGGCGGCGCGGGCTTCCCCGCCGGCGTCAAGTGGCGCACCGTGGCCGCCGCCGAGGCGCCGCAGAAGTTCGTCGTGTGCAATGCCGACGAGGGCGACAGCGGCACCTTCGCGGACCGCATGCTGATGGAGGGCGATCCGTTCTGCCTGATCGAGGGCATGGCGATCGCCGGCGTCGCGACCGGTTCGACATACGGCTATGTCTACATCCGCTCGGAGTATCCGCACGCCATCCGCGCCATGGAGGCCGCGATCCGCATCGCGCGGCGGGCGGGCCTGCTGGGCACCGCGATCCTCGGCTCGGGCCATGCCTTCGACATGGAGGTGCGGGTCGGCGCCGGCTCCTATGTCTGCGGCGAGGAGACCGCCCTGCTGGAAAGCCTGGAGGGCCGCCGCGGCCAGGTGCGCGCCAAGCCGCCGCTGCCGACGCATCGCGGCCTGTTCGGCCGGCCCACCGCCGTCAACAACGTGCTGACGCTGGCGGCCGCCCCCTTCATCCTGGCGGAGGGCGCGGCCGCCTATGCCGGGATCGGCTTCGGCCGCTCGCGCGGCACCATGCCGGTCCAGCTCGCCGGCAATGTCCGGCGCGGCGGGCTGTTCGAAACCGGCTTCGGCGCGACGCTGGGCGAACTGGTGGAGGACATCGGCGGCGGCACCGCGACCGGGCGGCCGGTGCGCGCGGTGCAGGTGGGCGGGCCGCTGGGCGCCTATTTCCCGCCGGCGCTGTTCGACACGCCGTTCGACTACGAGGCCTTCGCCGCGCGCGACGGGCTGATCGGCCATGGCGGCGTCGTGGTGTTCGACGACAGCGTCGACATGGCCCGGCAGGCGCGCTTCGCCATGGAGTTCTGCGCCATTGAATCCTGCGGCAAGTGCACGCCCTGCCGGATCGGCTCCGTCCGCGGCGTGGAGGCGGTGGACCGCATCGTGGCGGGAGAGCAGGTCGAGGCCAATGCGGCGCTGGTGTCCGACCTGTGCGAGACCATGAAATACGGCTCGCTTTGCGCACTGGGCGGGTTCACCCCATATCCGGTGATGAGCGCGATGCGGCATTTCCCCGAGGATTTCGGGCTCGCGCGGGAGGCCGCGGAATGAACGGGCAGCAGACGGCCCGATGCCGAGGAGCCGCGCCACGCACGGCGTCCGGAAGCACGCAGGGCGCGCGCCCCGCCCTGCCGGGAGGATGACATGAGCCTCGTCCACGAGACCGACCACGGCACGCCCGCCTCGCGCTCGGCCGAACGCGTCACCCTCACCATCGACGGGCAGCGGGTCACCGTGCCGGCCGGCACCTCGATCATGCGCGCGGCCATGGAGATGGGGACGCGGATCCCCAAGCTGTGCGCCACCGACATGGTGGAGGCGTTCGGCTCGTGCCGCATGTGCCTCGTGGAGATCGAGGGCCGCGCCGGCACGCCCGCCTCCTGCACCACGCCGGTCGCGGACGGCATGGCGGTCGCCACCCAGACCGAACGGCTGAAGCGGCTGCGGCGCGGGGTGATGGAGCTCTACATCTCCGACCACCCGCTGGACTGCCTGACCTGCGCCGCCAATGGCGACTGCGAGTTGCAGGACATGGCCGGCGCGGTCGGGCTGCGCGAGGTGCGCTACGGCCAGGCCGGCGCCAACCACGTCCATGCCCGGGCCGGGGCGGAAGACAATTTCCGCTGGATGCCCAAGGACGAGAGCAACCCTTATTTCACGTACGACCCGTCCAAGTGCATCGTGTGCTCGCGCTGCGTCAGGGCGTGCGCCGAGGTGCAGGGCACGTTCGCTCTGACCATTTCCGGCCGCGGCTTCGACAGCCGGGTGTCGCCGGGCATGTCGGAGGATTTCTTCGGATCGGAATGCGTGTCCTGCGGCGCCTGCGTGCAGGCCTGCCCGACGGCGACGCTGACCGAGAAGGCCGTGATCGAGATCGGCCAGCCGGAGCATTCCGTCGTCACCACCTGCGCCTATTGCGGGGTGGGCTGCGCTTTCAAGGCGGAGATGCGCGGCGAGTAGCTGGTGCGCATGGTGCCGCACAAGGACGGCAAGGCGAACCGCGGCCATTCCTGCGTCAAGGGGCGCTTCGCCTGGGGCTACGCCACCCATCGCGACCGCGTGCTGGAGCCGATGATCCGCGAGAAGACCTCCGATCCCTGGCGCGTGGTGAGCTGGGACGAGGCGATTTCCCACGCCGCCTCCGAGTTCCGCCGCATCCAGCAGACCTACGGCCGCGGCGCGGTCGGCGGCATCACCTCGTCGCGCTGCACCAACGAGGAGACGTTTTTGGTCCAGAAGCTGGTGCGGGCGGGCTTCGGCAACAACAATGTCGACACCTGCGCGCGGGTCTGCCACTCCCCCACCGGCTACGGGCTCAAGACCGCCTTCGGCACCTCCGCCGGCACGCAGGACTTCGATTCCGTCGAGCAGTCCGACGTCGTCATCGTCATCGGCGCCAACCCCACCGACGGCCACCCGGTGTTCGCCTCGCGGCTGAAGAAGCGGCTCAGGCAGGGCGCGCGGCTGATCGTGATCGACCCGCGCCGGATCGACCTGGTGCGCACCCCCCACGTGGCCGCCGACCACCACCTCCAGCTCCGCCCCGGCACCAATGTCGCGGTGCTGACCGCGCTCGCCCACACCATCGTCGCCGAGGGGCTGGCGGACGAGGCGTTCGTGCGCGCCCGCTGCGACGTCGAGGATTTCGCGCACTGGGCGGAGTTCGTGGCGGCCGAGGCCAACAGCCCCGAGGCGCTCGAGGCCGTCACCGGCGTGCCCGCGGCGGAGCTGCGGGCCGCGGCGCGGCTCTACGCCACCGGCGGCAACGGCGCGATCTATTACGGCCTGGGCGTCACCGAGCACAGCCAGGGCACCACCGCCGTCATGGCCATCGCCAATCTGGCCATGGCCACGGGGAACATCGGCCGCCCGGGCGTCGGCGTGAACCCGCTCAGGGGCCAGAACAACGTGCAGGGCGCCTGCGACAT
>JAEWEX010000403.1 GCA_023389135.1 Pseudomonadota bacterium
CGCCGCGGCCTGGCCGTAGATGAAATGGGTGAGCCCGCCCTGGTCGCCGGCGCTCATGCCCTGGATGTAGGTCACGAGCACCGTGCCGACGCCGAAGAACACGGACAGCACCACGCCGATGGCCGCATCCTCCGGCAGCCGCGAATGGCGCGTCAGCCCCTGGATGGCGAGGATGCCGACCAGGCCGGACACGGCGGCGCCGGCCAGGAGCAGCGGCAGGCTGCGCCCGCCGATGCCGAGCAGGCTGCCGACGATGAAGGCGAGCGCGATGCCCGGCAGCGCCGCGTGGCTCAGGGCGTCGGACACCAGCGCCCGCCGGCGCAGCACCGTGAACACGCCGACGATGCCCGCGGCCGCGCCCAGCGCCGCCACGGCGGCGACCACAAGCGTCGTGTTGTAGCCGGCCTGGAACAGCAGCGCGTCGCGGATGGCGGGCCACATGGCGGTCAGGCCGGAAGCGAGGCGACGGCGGCCGGCGGCGCCGCCACGGGCTGCCCCGCGGTCATGCGGCCGCCATAGGTCGCCATCACCGCATCCGGCGTGAACACCTCGGCGACCGGGCCCGCCGCCACCACCCGCCGAGCCAGCAGCAGCACGTCGTCGAAATAGTCCGCGACGGTGGAGAGGTCATGATGGACCACCACCACGGTGCGCCCCTCGGCGCGCAGCCGGCGCAGCACGTCGAGCATGGCGGCCTCGGTCGCGGCGTCGACGCCGGCGAAGGGTTCGTCCATCAGGTAGAGGTCCGCCTCCTGCACCAGCGCGCGGGCGAGGAACACGCGCTGCTGCTGCCCGCCGGACAACTGGCCGATGGGCCGGTCCGCGATCTCGGCGAGGCCCACTGTCTCCAGCGCCCGGCGCGCCGCCTCGCGATGGCGGCCGGACACGCGGGAAAGCCAGCCGATCCGGCGGTAGAGGCCCATGGCCACGACCTCGACCGCGGAGATCGGGAAATCCCAGTCGACGCTGGCGCGCTGCGGCACGTAGCCGATGCGGGCGCGGCCCGCGTCGGAGGCGTCGCCGAACAGCCGGATGGTCCCGGCCCGCGGCCGCACCAGGCCGAGCGCCGCCTTGAGCAGGGTGGACTTGCCGGCGCCGTTGGGGCCGACGATGCCCACCAGCCTCCCGGGCGCCACGCTCCAATTGACGTCCTGCAGCACCGGCGCGTCGAGATAGGCGACGGTGAGCCCACGGACCTCGAGCGGGGGCGGCGTTGCCGGCGTGGCGCGCATCAGCATCAGTTCGCCGCCGCAAGCCGCCCGTTCAGCCCCTTGGCCGGCGCATCGCCGCCAAGCGACCGGGCGATGGTCGTCACGTTGTGGTCGATCATGCCCAGATAGGTGCCCTCATAGGTGCCGGGCGCGCCCATGGCGTCGGAATAGAGCGCGCCGCCGATGGCGACCTCGTGCCCGCGCGCCGCCGCGCCCTCGACCAGCGCCCGCACGGCGCGATCGGAGACCGTGGTCTCTACGAACACGGCCGGGATGTCGCGCTCGATCAGGAGGCTGACAAGCTCCTCGATCCGCGCCAGCCCGGCCTGGCTCTCGGTGGAGATGCCCTGGATGCCCATGACCTCGAAGCCATAGCGGTCGCCGAAATAGTTGAAGGCGTCGTGGGCGGTGACCAGCACCCTGCGCTCCGCCGGAACCGCGCCCAGCGCCTCCTCGGCATAGGCGTCGAGCCGTGCGAGCTCCGCCTTGTAGGCCTCGGCACTGGCCGCGAACGCGTCCGCGCCCGCCGCGTCGCGGGCCGCCAGCGCGTCGCGCACCACGTCGACCGTCGCGCTCCAGCGGCGCGGGTCCATCCAGACATGGGGGTCGTAGGCGCCGGCGAATTCCGCGGGCTCCAGCAGCAGGGCCTCGTCGATGCGCTCGGTGACGGCATGGACCGGCTTGCCGGCGGTCGCGACCCGCACCAGCGCATCCGCCAGCTTACCCTCCAGCAGCAGGCCGTTGTAGAAAAGGATGTCCGACGAGATCAGCCGCGCCACATCCGAACGCGTGGCCTTGTAGAGGTGCGGGTCGACGCCCTGCCCCATCAGCGTCTCGACGCGCGCCCTGTCTCCGGCGACCGCCTTCACCACATCGCCGACCATGCCCGTGGTCGCCAGTGCGCGGAGCGGCTCGGCGGCGACCGCCGGAGCGGAAAGTCCGATCGCGAGGCTGAGGGCAAGGGCGGCCGGGGCGAACAGGTTCACGACGTCCTCCAATCTCTGCGAATGAAAATAGGAATTATTCGCAGAAGCGTCAAGCGGTGTTGCGAACGGGTCGCAAGAAGCGATGCTGGAAGCGGCAGGACTGCGGATGATGCCTGTCATCCCGGACGGCGAAAGCCGATCCGGGATCCAGGAACGCCATGGTTCGAAGTAAGCCCTGTAGGCCCTGTATTCTCTGACTTCCGGCTCTGCGCTCCGCCCCCATGCGACTGGGGACGCCAGCTACTCCGCCGCCTGGGCGGGCGCGGCAGGCGCGGTGCGCAGGCGCTCCAGCAGCGCGGCCTTCTCCGCCTCCGCCTTGGCCAGATTCGCGGCCTTGACCGGCCCGAACCCGCGGATCTTGTCCGGCAGCGACGCCAGCGCCACGGCGACGGCGTGGTTTTCTGCGTCGAGCCCGGCGAGGATTTCCCCGACGGTCGCCTCGTACTCGGCGATCAGGCGGCGCTCCATGCGACGCTCATGGGTGTATCCGAACGGATCGAGCGCGGTGCCGCGCAGGCCCCTGAGCCGGGCGAGCACGCCGAACGCCTTCATCATCCAGGGACCGAAGGCGCGCTTCCTGGGCCTGCCGGTGCGCGGATCGGGGCGCGACAGGATGGGTGGAGCGAGGTGGAACTCGAGACTGTAGCCGTCCTCGAAGGTCTCGCTGAGCTGGCGGCGGAACTGCGCGCCGGTATAGAGCCGCGCGACCTCGTACTCGTCCTTGTAGGCCATGAGCTTGAAGAGGTTGCGCGCCACCGCCTCGGCGAGCCCGTCCTTGCCGCGGGCCTTCATAAGCTCGGCCGTGCGCACGCGGTCCACGATGTCGGCATAGCGCCGGGCGTAGCCCGCGTCCTGATAGCCGGTGAGGAACGCGGCGCGGCGCTCCACGGTCTCGTCCAGGCTCTTCTCGACCTCGGGCGCATCGCGCTCGCCGGCCAGCGCCAGCACCGCCTCCGGCTCCACCGCCGCGCGGCGGCCCCAGCGGAACGCGGCCGTGTTCATGGCGACCGCCTCGCCATTGAGTTCGATCGCCCGCTCGATCGCCTCCGCCGACAGCGGCAGCCCGCCGCGCTGGAACGCGACGCCCATGACGAAGGTGTTCGCGGCGATGGCGTTGCCGAACAGGCGCGTCGCCAGGTGGGTCGCGTCCACGAACGACACCTGCTCCTCGCCGGCGACCTCGCGGATGGTGCGCTTCAGACGTTCGCTCGGCAGCGAGAAGGTGGCGTCGCGGGTGAAGTTGCCGGGATAGGTCTCGTGGGTGTTGACCACCATCACGGTCTTGCCCGGCTTCACCGCGGCCAGAACCTTCTTGTTGCCCGCCACCACGATGTCGCAGCCCAGCACGAGGTCGGCAGCGCCCGCCTCGACGCGGATGGCGTGGATGTCCGCGGGCGACTTCGCCAGACGCACATGGCTGAACACCGCCCCGCCCTTCTGGGCGAGGCCCGCCATGTCGATCATGCCGCAGCCCTTGCCTTCCAGATGCGCGGCCATGCCCAGGATCGCGCCGACCGTCACCACGCCGGTGCCGCCGATGCCGGTGACGATGATCGCGTGGGGCTTGTCGTCCAGCGACGGCGGGGAGGGCTCCGGCAGGTCGGCCACCGGCACCTCGCCGGACACCGCGCCGGCCGCGCCGACCTTGGTCTTCAGCTTGGCGCCGTGCACCGATACGAAACTCGGGCAGAAGCCCTTGAGGCAGGAGAAGTCCTTGTTGCAGGCGGTCTGGTCGATCTGGCGCTTGCGGCCGAACTCGGTCTCCACCGGCTGGACGGCGACGCAGTTGGACTGCACGCCGCAATCCCCGCAGCCCTCGCAGACCAGCTCGTTGATGAGGATGCGCCGGTCGGGATCGGGGAACGCGCCGCGCTTGCGGCGGCGGCGCTTCTCGGCGGCGCAGGTCTGGTCGTAGACGATGGCGGTCACGCCCGGGATCGCCGCCATCTCGCGCTGCACGGCGTCCAGGTCGTCGCGATGGTGGATGGCGGTCATGGCCGGCCATTCGGTGCCGGACGGATACTTTTCCGGCTCGTCGGTGACCACCGCGACGCGGCGCACGCCCTCGGCGGCGACGATGCGCGCTATGCGGTCCGCGGTGAGGCCGCCCTCGTTGGTCTGGCCGCCGGTCATGGCCACCGCATCGTTGAACAGGATCTTGTAGGTGATGTTGGTGCCGGCCGCGACCGCGGAGCGGATCGCCAGCGAGCCGGAATGGTTGAAGGTGCCGTCGCCGAGGTTCTGGAACACGTGGGGGCGCGTGGAGAACGGCGCCTCGCCCACCCAGTTGGCGCCCTCGCCGCCCATCTGGGTGAAGCCCTCGGTGGAGCGGTCCATCCACTGCACCATGTAGTGGCAGCCGATGCCGGCATAGGCGCGCGCGCCGTCGGGCACCGTGGTGGACGTGTTGTGCGGGCAGCCCGAGCAGAAATAGGGGATGCGGGTCGCGACGTCCTGCGTCTCGGCCAGCACGCGCTGGACGCCCCTGATGCGCTCGACCCTGGCCGCGATGTCGTCCAGCGGGTGATAGCGCAGGATGCGCTCGCCCAGCGCGATGGCGATGTCGTTGGGGTCCAGCGCGCCCTTGACCGGGAACAGCCAGTTGCCCTCCTCGTCCTTCTTGCCGATCACGAAGGGCTGCTTCTTCTGGCCGTAGAGCTCCTCGCGGACCTGCACCTCGATCAGCGAGCGCTTCTCCTCGATCACCATGATGAGGTCGAGGCCCTTGGCGAATTCCACCAGCTGGCTGGTCTGCATCGGCCACGGGCAGCCGACCTTCCAGATGCGGATGCCGAGGTCGTTGGCGCGGACCTCGTCGATGCCGAGATCGTCCAGCGCCTGCCTGAGGTCGAGATAGCTCTTGCCCACGGCCGCCACCCCGATGCGGGGCTTGCGCCCGCCGCGGGTGATGAGGCGGTTGATGGGGTTTGCCTCCAGGAAGGCGAGGATGGCGTCGCG